>CABSZR010000136.1 GCA_902482185.1 uncultured Collinsella sp.
CATCCACGCCGGCGTGTCGCGCGACCGCATCTGTATCGATCCCGGTCCGGGCTTTGGCAAGACGGCCAACGAGGATATCGTCATCCAGCGCGAGACCGCCAAGATGGCGTCGCTGGGCTATCCGCTCATGTGCGCCGTGTCACGCAAGCGCTTTGTGGGCGCTGTCTCGGGCGTGACCGAGGCCGCCGAGCGCGATGCCGCTACGTTTGGCGTGTGCCTGGGCGCCATCCAGGCCGGTGCCAACATCGTGCGCGTGCACGACGCCGCGGGTTTTGCGCAGTTCCTGAACGGTTACTGGGCCGTCGCCAAGCCGCAGCCGCGCCGTGCGTTTGTGGCCGTGGGCTCCAACCTGGGGCATCGTTGCGACAACATCCGCGCCGCACGCGACATGATCGCCGAGATTCCGCTCACCTGCGTGTCCAACTCCTCCAAGATCTACGAGAGCGAGCCGGCCTACGAGACGCGCCAGGACGCGTTTGCCAACGCCGTCATCGAGATTAAGACCGAGCTGGCGCCGCTGGTGCTGCTCGACGAGCTCATGAAGATCGAGGCCGATCTGGGGCGCGACCGCTCCAAGAAGGCCAAGGTCAACGGCCCGCGCACCATCGACCTGGACCTGCTGTGGATGGACGGCGAGATCCACGGCGGCAAAAAACTGCGCCTGCCGCATCCGCTGATCGGCGAGCGCGACTTTGTGCTGGTGCCGCTCGAGGACCTGATGCACGACCCGGCGCGGTTCTTCCGCTACAACGGCGTCGAGGTCAAGGAGCCTGAGGATCGCGTGGGCCATATCGTGGGCGAATTGGGGCGTATGTAGATGATTGAGATGAATGCTGTGGCCGTTGGCACCGAGCTTGACGCCGCGCGCGACGCGGGCCGCGAGGGCGTGTCCGCGGGCTGGTGCGCGTGGAGCGCGGGCGATGCTTCGCTGGCGTTTTCGCTGGTTGTGCGTCCGGACGTGAACATGCATGCCTTCCACGGCCTGCCGTTTGTGGCGGCGATGGGCATGATGGATGCGCTTGTGGGCACGGCTTCGACGCCGGGGTTGGGCCTTGCCGGTAAGGTGGGTATCCAGTGGCCGAGCGATATCGTGTGCGGTGCGCCTGCGTTTGAGACGTCGTTTGCACGCGTCGCCGTCAACGGTGGCGCCGGTGCCGCAGGCATGTTCGGTGCCGTGACGGTGGATATTGAGCGCGCGGCGCTGGGTGAGCTTGGCGTGGATGTGACCGATGAAGCGCTGGTCGAGGCGCTGGCCGCCGCCGTGCTGGCCCGCGTGGACGCCTGGGCGGTTGTTGCCAACACGCCGCAAGGCGCCGCAGGGCCGCTGGCTCCCGTGCTGGGCGAGTACTTCGACATGGTGCCGCTGCTGGGCCGCCAGGTTGCGGCGGTGTCTCCCAACGGCTTGCCGCTTGCGGTCGGTGTGTTTGCGGGCCTGGACATCTGGGGCCGCGCGACCATCAAGACCGATGCCGGCGAGCAGGAGTTTCCGCCCGAGGCTGTACGAATTCGCGGGCTGTAGCGCGGGGCGCCAGCGCTCAAAGATAACGATGGCAACAAGACCCTTCTCGGCCTGTGCCGGGGAGGGTTTCGCCTATCTGAGGAATAGGCTTGGCGAGCCTTTGCGGGGACTGTGGCATCGGGCGTGCTCGACTTAAGCCCCTGCTCTATCCCAGCTCCTGCATGCGGCGGTAAATTTCGCAGATACCCTTGATGGTGAGCTGTCCATCGACCACGTCGAAGGCATCGGTCGAATCGGCGACGATGCCGGCGAGGCCGCCCGTGGCGATAACGGTGGCATCCTCGCGGCCCAGCTCGCGCTTCATGCGCGTGACCAAGCCCTCGGCCATGGCGGCGGCGCCCATCACGGCGCCGACCTTGATGCACTCCTCGGTATCGCGGCCGATGGCGTGCTCGGGCGCCTCGAGCGGCACGCTGGCGAGCTTGGCGGCACGGGCGGCAAGCGCGTCCATGGAGATGCGGATGCCCGGCGCAATCGCTCCGCCAATGTAATAGCCGTCCTCATCAATGACGTCGATATTGGTTGCGGTGCCAAAGTCCACCACGATCGCCGGCGCGTCGTAGAAGGTCTCGGCAGCGACGGCGTTGGCGATGCGGTCGGCACCAACGGCCTGGGGGCGCGCCGCCCGCAGCTTGGTTACGGCGGCCGTCTGCGGCCCGATGACGATGGCGTCCGCGGCAATGCGGTCGGCCACGGCGTGCCACTCGCGCGAGAGCTGCGGCACCACGCCGGCAAAGGCGATCGCGTCGACCGCGTCGAGCGAAAGGCCGTACATCTTAAAGAAACCCATCAGGCGCACATGGATCTCGTCGGCGGTATAGGAGCGGTCGGTGGGCATGCGCCACGACTGCACCAGCTCGTCTCCGCCAAACAGGCCCATGGCCGTCTGCGTGTTTCCCATATCGATAGCGAGCAGCATGTCTACTCCCAGTGTTGGCATAAAAGGACGCGCACCATTGTATACGCGCCGCCGACGGCGCTCGGCTGCGATTCGTTCACGGCGATATGGGCTGAGGGTTTTAAATATGAAGGAATTATGCTCTACGAGATTTTCCTTGCCGCTTACCGAACTCCCGCGTAATATTCTTTCTTGCGCACATGAAGCGCCCAGACATTGCGGGGTGGAGCAGTCTGGTAGCTCGCCGGGCTCATAACCCGGAGGTCGTAGGTTCAAATCCTGCCCCCGCGACCAAGAACTTGCAGCTCGTCGGCCTAGCCGGCGAGCTTTTTTGTTATTTCGGGACCGTGCTTTCGGTCCAATTCTCAACCTCTCAAACAAAATCTCGATCTGTAACATCTAGACCCGATTTGGACGGCTAGGTGTTACAGATTGAGATGTTGAGTTCCCGCCCGGACGGTTTGTCTAAATCTGTAACACGAGGGACGGTTTTTGCCGAGTAACCGTTACAGATTGAGATTTTCTAGCAGGCGGGCTTGGTTTGTCTCGATCTGTAACAGGTAGGGGTCAAAAGTGGGCCTAGCTGTTACAGATTGAGATTGTTGAGGTTGGGTCGAGGGGAATATCTCGATCTGTAACAGTAAGACCCGGTTTTGCCGAGTAGATGTTACAGATTGAGACAAACCAACGGGCCGCCCCGCCCCATCCACCTGCTGCCACCTGATATTCGCCGATTTCCGTTGCGCTGCTGTATTCCCATGCCATATCCTCTAGACAACTACGCGGCAACATCGCCGCCGCGCCTACAAGAGAGGAATGTCCATGACCGCACCTGCATCCAAGCTGCTCCAGCCCATTACGGTTGGCCCCCTTGAGCTCAAGAACCGCATTATGTTCCCGCCGCTGACCACCGGCTACGAGGAGCGTGACGGTTCCATCGGCGAGCGCAGCCTGGCTTTTTACGAGCGCCTGGCCCGTGGCGGCGTGAGCTACATCGTCATCGGCGACGTCGCTCCCGTCATGACCGCAAGCCCCACGCCCAAGCTGGCAACCGACGCCCAGATCCCCACGTTTAAGGCGCTGGCCGACGCCGTCCACAAGCACGGCGCCAAGGTCGCGCTGCAGCTGTTCCACCCCGAGTACGATGTGCCCGGTGTCGGCCGCATGGTCATGGGATCCATGGCCGCCGCCAAGGCCGCGCAGGAGGCCAAGGCCGCCGGCGACGAGGAGACCTTTGCCGCCAAGATGGCCGAGTCCAACGAGATCCGCAACCAGGCCTACGCCAAGCTGCATCACGACATGCAGCACTTTGTGAACGAGGCGAGCGTAGAGCAGCTCACCCAGATCAAGGAGGCCATCGCCGCCTCGGCCGCTCGCGCACAGCAGGCCGGGATCGACGCCATCGAGGTCCACGGCGACCGCCTGGTGGGTTCGCTGTGCTCGGCCATCCTCAACCAGCGCACCGACGAGTACGGTGGCTCGTTCGAGAACCGCGTTCGCTACGCGCTGGAGGTCGTCGCCGCCATTAAGGAGGCCGCGCCGCAGCTGATGGTGGAGTACAAGCTCCCCGTGATCATGGAGAACCCCGACGGCACGCCGCGCGGCAAGGGTGGCCTGCAGCCCGACGAGGCCTGCGAGTTCGCCAAGCTGCTCGAGGGTGCGGGCATTGACATGATCCAGGTCGCGCAGGCAAACCACACTGGCAACATGGGCGACACCATTCCGCCCATGGGCGCCATGCCCTACAACTGGACGCTGCCCGTGGCCGAGCGCGTCAAGGCCCTGGTCTCCGTGCCGGTGGCAACCGTCGGCCGCGTTGTCTCGGTCGAGGCCGGCGAGAAGATCCTGGAAGACGGCTCGGCCGACATCATCGCCTACGGCCGCTCGCTCATGTGCGACCCCGACATTGCGCTGAAGGCCGCGACCGGCGAGCCCATCCGCGAGTGCCTCAACTGCAACAAGGGCTGCGTCGACGCGATTCAAAACCGCAAGTACATCTCGTGCGTGCTCAATGCCGAGAACGGCGATGAGGCGACCATCGCCATTAAGCCTGGCGAGGGCGACAAGAAGATCGCCGTGGTGGGCGGCGGCATCGCCGGCCTGGAGGCCGCACGCGTGGCGGCCAAGCGCGGCTACGACGTGACCGTCTACGAGGCGAGCGATCATCTGGGCGGCCAGATTGTGCTGGCGGCCGCGCCTCCGCGCAAGGACGAGATCATGCGCTCGGTCGAGTACTACGAGAAGATTCTGCCCGGCCTGGGCGTGAAGGTTGAGCTCAACCACGCAGCTACTGCCGAGGACCTCAATGCCGCCGACGCCGCGATTGTGGCCGTGGGCGCGCACGACGTGGTCA
>CABSZR010000137.1 GCA_902482185.1 uncultured Collinsella sp.
AGGCAAGCCGCTGCCCCCGCTCGCGGGCGTGCCGCTGGCCATTAAGGACAACATGAACCTCGTGGGCACGCGCACCACCTGCGCTTCCCGTATGCTCGGGGACTACCAGAGCGTCTACACCGCCACCTGCGTCCAGCGCATGCTCGATGCCGGCTGCCTGCCCATGGGCAAGGCCAACATGGACGAGTTTGCCTTTGGCAGCTCCACCGAGAGTTCGGCGTTCCACCGCACCAACAACCCCTGGGATACCGAGCGCGTGCCCGGCGGCTCCTCGGGCGGTTCCGCTGCCGCCGTCGCCGCGGGCGAGGTCGCGCTCTCGCTGGGCTCGGACACCGGCGGCTCCATTCGCCAGCCGGCGTCGCTGTGCGGCGTGGTGGGCTTTAAGCCCACGTATGGCGCCGTGAGCCGTTACGGCGTGGTTGCCTTTGGCTCGTCGCTCGACCAGGTGGGCCCCTTTGGCCGCACGGTCGAGGATGTCGCACTGGCCATGAACGCGCTTACCGGCGCGGGCCACGATCCGTACGACTGCACCAGCCAGGATTGCGCCGTCGACTTTACCGAGCATCTCAACGACAGCATCGAGGGCAAGCGCGTGGGCGTCATCCCCGCGTTTATGGAGGCCGAGGGCCTGACGCCTGAGGTCAAGGCCGCTGTTCAGCGCGCCGCCCAGGAGCTGCAGAACCAGGGTGCCGAGCTGGTCGAGGTCGACCTGCCGCACCTGGACGCCGCCATCGCCGCCTACTACGTCATCGGCCCGGCCGAGGCGTTCTCCAACCTGGCACGCTTCGACGGCATTCGCTACGGCTATCAGGAGGAGGGCTGCGCCAACCTGTCCGACCAGAGCTCGCTCTCGCGCGCCCACGGCTTTGGCGCCGAGGCCAAGCGCCGTCAGATGCTCGGCGCCTACCTGCTGAGCTCGGGCGTGTACGACAAGTACTACTACGCTGCGCAAAAGGCTCGCACGCTCATCACGCAGGACTACGACGCCGCGTATGCCAAGGTGGACACCATCCTTATGCCCGCCTCGCCGCGCACGGCCTTTAAGTTTGGCGAGATCAGCGACCCCACGCAGATGTACCTGTCCGACCTGTACACCATCTCGCTCAACATTTGCGGCAACGGTGGTATCTCGGTGCCGTTGGGCCTGGGCGAGGACACCAAGCTGCCCGTTTCTGCCCAGCTGGTGGGTCCGGCCTTTAAGGACCGTCAGTTGCTCACATTTGCCCGCGCCCTGGAGCGCGGCTTTGCCGATGCCGCCACGGGTGCGCCCGCGCTTTCCGTCGCGCCCGATTTTGCCGGGAAGGGAGGCGAGCTGTAATGAAGGAGCTTTCCGAGGTCCTGCAGGATTGGGAGGCCGTGATCGGCCTGGAGATCCATACCGAGCTCACCGCACTCGATACCAAGATGTTCTGCAACTGCAAGCTCAGCCACGATGACGAGCCCAACGCCAACGTGTGCCCGGTGTGCCTGGGCCTGCCCGGCGCCCTGCCGGTGCCCAACAAGCGCGCCATCGAGAGTATCGTCAAGGCAGGTCTCGCCACCAACTGCGAGATCCAGCGCCACTCGATGTTCTACCGCAAGCACTACTTCTATCCCGACATGGCCAAGAACTTCCAGACCACGCAGGGTCCGGTCGCCTTTGCCATGTACGGCCACCTGGACCTGGACGTGACCGGTCGCGGTGCCGCCGAGCGCCCCGACTGCGCGTTTGGCGAGGCCGAGGCCCAGAGCCTGGCGAGCGCCTCGGCCAACGCCGAGGGCCTGTCCACGTCCATGACGTCGACCATGCGCGAGGGCAACCAGCGTGCCGGTCACCTGGCCAGCTATGACGCGTCCAACCTGCAGATGCCCGAGCGCCGCGAGGACGGTTCCTACACGGTGCCCATTCGCATCCTACGCATCCACATGGAGGAGGACGCCGCCAAGATGGTCCACGTGGGCGGCGCCGAGGGCCGCATTACCGCCGCGGCCGAGTCGCTCGTCGACTACAACCGCTGCGGCACGCCTTTGATTGAGCTCGTGACTGAGCCCGATCTGCGTACGCCCGAGGAAGCGCGTCTGTTTATGGAAAAGCTCCGCCGCATCTTTGTGACGCTGGGCATTTCGGACTGCTCCATGGAGAAGGGTTCCATGCGCTGCGACGGTAACGTGTCGCTGCGCCGCCGCGGCGAGACCAAGCTGGGCACCAAGACCGAGCTCAAGAACCTCAACTCGTTTAAGAGCCTGCACGATGGCCTTGCCTACGAGATCTGCCGCCAGGCCGAGGTGCTCGAGGAGGGCGGCATCATCTATCAGGAGACCCGCCACTGGGAGCCCAGCCGTAAGCGCACCGTGGTCATGCGTGTGAAGGAGACGGCCGACGACTATCGCCTGTTCCCCGACCCCGACCTGGCGCCGTTCGATCTGGACGACGAGTTCATCGACCGCTGCCGTGGCGAGATCCCCGAGCTGCCCGATGCCAAGCGCGCCCGTTTTGAGGCCGACTTTGGCATTAAGGCGGCCGACGCCGAGCAGATTGCCGGCGACCCGGAGTTTGCCGAGTTCTTTGAGGCGGCCGCTGCCGGTATGGCTGGCAAGGAGGCCCAGACGGTCGCAAACTTGCTGGTCAACGAGATGATCGCCTACCTTAAGGGCGCAGGCGTGTCGCTCGCCGAGTCCGGCATTGCACCGGCTCAGGTGGCAGCTCTTGCCAAGCTGCTGGCGACTGATGTCATCAGCTCCAACCAGGCTCACGAGGTCTTTGAGGCCATGGCCCAGACTGGCGATGACCCCAACAAGATCGTCGACGAGCGCGGTATGCGTCAGGTGAGCGATGCCGGCGCGCTGCAGCCGATCGTGGACGAGGTACTGGCAAACTGTGCCGATCAGGCGCAGCAGTATCGTGACGGCAACCAGAAGGTCATCGGCTTTTTGGTGGGCCAGTGCATGAAGGCGAGCCGCGGCAAGGGCAACCCGAAGCTCTTCAACGAGTTGCTGAGAACGTCGCTCTCGTAAACGGAAACCCGGGAGCCCCGGCAGGGCGGATGCTTCCTCAAAATTTCGAACAGTCCTGCGCAAGACGAAGGCCACATTAAGTGGCCTTCTTTGCGTGCGGAACTCATTTTGAGCAAGCACCCGCCCTGCCGGGGCTCCCGGGTTCTGTGACGACTCGGCCGCTCGGGTCAGGTGGGCTGGATTGAATTTGGTGAATGAGGGCGCCGATGGCGCCCTCATTCTTTATGGATGTTGGGAGCGCCAGGTGGTGGGGGTGGTGCCGGTGTGTTGCTTGAAGGCTTGGGCGAAGGCGGCCTGCTGAGGGTAGCCTAGACGCTCTGCCACCTGCGCTATCGTGAGCGCGCTGTCGGCCAAAAGGTCCTGTGCTCGCTCCATACGGCGTCTGCGAATGTAGGCGCCCAGGGACTCGCCAGTTTGGGCCTTAAAGGTGGCGCATAGTTTGGAGCGGCTTGTGTAGAGCCTCTCGGCCACCTCGTTGATACCCACACGTTTGCCTTTGTCGAGCGCGCGCTCAATCATTGCCGTTGCTTCTTCGGCAATGGTTATGCTGACGCGTGTGTCTGCCGCCTGCCGCGCCTGCTTGTGGGCCGCGCGCGAACAGGCGAGCTCCGCGACCATGGTCTCCACGATGCCCTGCATATAGACGTGTCCGCCTACGGTGCGGGCGCGGTCCTCGTTAATCCGGCGCAGCGTGTGGCAGATGGCAGACGTCGCTTCCTCGTGCCATGACTCGGCAAACGCCTCAAAGATTCCCGCGAACTCGGTGGGATAGCGGTGCTCCAGTTCGTCAAAATATCCAGGCAAAAAGACCACCGAGCGCGAGTGATAAAGCTCCCCCGCAAACAATGGGCTTAATTCCTCGCCACAGCTATCTTGGATAAAGCTGCAAACGGCATTGTTTGGCCACGGTCCATGCAATGGTTTAAGGTTTGCGGGCGTTATGCCAGCCTCGGGCATGCATGTAAGTGTGGGCGCACTGACCTCGCTCACGCAGGCGTATGGCTCGGGTGTGTATTCGGCCAGGTACATATCGCGCGTCGGGGTGATGAAATGCTCCATGACGATGCAGGCAGGGGAGAGAGGCATGATCCATGCGCGGCCGTGCGCCCGGTCGTTTGCCACCTCGCCGGTAAAGACGGCGCCCTTGCCGGTAAGCTCCAGGCCAAACTGCTCGAATTGCGGTGCGTAGAGCTCGGTTATGTCGGTCGCTGCCCGCCGTATTTGCAAAAGCGTCCCTTTCCTTTGCAGAAACGTCCACGCCTGGCTTGATTGTGAGCCATGGCTAACACATCAATGATAAGTTCATTACGGTTAACTCTCAAGCCGTTAGAAAGGAATCTCATGGCAAAGGGATCAAAAAGGGAAGGCGGCGGTATCGGCGAGCTGCTCGCGTATGCCGGCGACCGTAAATTCCTAACGTATTTGGGCATGGCACTCTCGGCGCTCTCGCAGCTGCTGAGCTTTGGCCCGTACGTGTGCATTTGGCTTGTCGCGCGCGATCTGATCGCCGTGGCACCTAACTGGAGCGAAGCCTGCGACATCGCGATGTATGGCTGGTGGGCCGTAGGTTTTGCCCTGGCAAGCATCGTAGTTTATTTCGTGGGGCTTATGTGCACGCATCTGTCTGCGTTTCGCTGCGCGTCCAATATCCGCAAGACTACGAGCGAGCACCTGCTTAAGCTGCCGCTTGGCTACTTTGACACGCACGCCACCGGTGAGCTGCGCCGTATTGTAGACGGATGCGCCGCCTCCACCGAGAATCTGCTCGCGCACAT
>CABSZR010000138.1 GCA_902482185.1 uncultured Collinsella sp.
CTCGCGGTGAGACAGACGCTCCGTCACGTCTAGGATGCGCTCGCGCGGGGTGACCTGGCCGGTATAGCGCTCGACGGCCTGTGCCGCCTGGGCAACAAGCATAAGCAGGCCGCCGATGCAGGGGATACCGCGGCGCTCGGCCTCGAGCATGAGTCCCGTGCGGGCGGGGTTGTAGACAATATCGATAACGCCTTCGAGCGCATCGAGCCCTTCGAGCGTGCAAGGCGCGTCGGGGCAGTGGGGGAACATGCCGGCAGGCGTGCAGTTGACGAGCAGGGCGGCGTCGGACTGCTGCGCGATATTGCCGTAGTTGACCTCGCTCGTGCGACCCACGGGCACAACGATGGCGCCCAGATCTCCCAGCACCATACTTGCCGTGGTGCCTGCACCGCCAGTGGCTCCGAGCACGAGAGCCTTCTTGCCGGCGACCTCAAGCCCCAGCTCCTCGACAAGGCACTGAAAACCAAAGTAGTCGGTGTTGTCGCCGCGCAGGCGACCGCCAGGTAGGCGTGTGATGGTGTTGACGTTGCCCATGCGCTCGGCGAGCGGGCTCAGCTCGTCCAGGTATTCCATGACGGCGCGCTTGTAGGGGATGGTCACGTTGGTGCCCTCCCATTCGTCGCCCGTCATAAAAGCCTCAAGATCCTCGGGCTCGCGCTCAAAACGCACGTACTCAAGCCCCGCCAGCTCCTTGTAGATGGTCGGGGTGTAGCTGTGGCCCAGCACGCGGCCCAGCACGCCGTAGGGGCGGGTTGCGGCGGTATCGGTCATCTAGAGCACCTCCGTGTAGCTGCCAAAGTAGGTGAAGCTCTCGCATACGTCGTCGATCGAATCGAGCAGGTCGTCGAGGGCCTTGCTGCCAAAGGGACAGTCCAGGTCAAAGTAGAACATAAACTCAAAGTCGCGACCGGGGATGGGGCGGCTCTCGAGCTTGATGAGGTTGATGTTGAGTGCGTAGAAGCGCTCGAGCACGCGATAGAGGGCGCCCGGCTCGTTGGCCGTGGTGATCATGAGCGAGGTGCGATTAGCGCCGGGGTAGACGCGCGGCTCGCGGCTGATGACGACAAAGCGCGTGTAGTTGTTGTCCGAGTCTTGGATATTGGGCTCCAGCACCTCGAGGCCATACAGCGTGGCACAGCTGCGCGAGGCGATGGCGGCGACGTCGGTGCGCTCGGAGTTGGCGACCATCTCGGCCGACATGGCCGTGTTGGGGTACTTGGTGGCGTGTAGGTCGTGGGACTCGATAAAGCCGGCACACTGGGCAATGGCTTGGCCGTGGCTGTAGACCTCGCGCACGTCCGCGAGCTTGGTGCCGGGCTTGACGAGCAAGTTGTGGTCGATCTTGAGGCGAAGCGAGCGCACGATGTGAAAGTCGAACTGGGCGAGCAGGTCGTAGACGGCGTTGACCGATCCGGCGGTGGAGTTCTCGATGGGCAGCACGCCAAACTCGCAGAACCCGTCGCGCACGGCTCGCATGACGCCCTCAAAGGTCTCAAAGAACGCGATGTCGGGCACGTCGAAGAGTTTGCACGCGGCGATCTGGCTATAGGCACCTTCCACGCCCTGGCAGGCAACGGTGGCCGTTTGAGGGAAGGGCGTGTCAAAGGCTGCAGCCGTGGCGTGGGCCTTTTGCGAGATGGTGATGCCCTTGAGCTCGTTGATGTAGCGCTGCTGCTCGGCCTTGCTCATGCTCATGAGGAGACGGAACAGGGCGATGGTCTGTGCCTCGTAGCGCTCGGGCGCGCGGCTGGCGAGGTTGTTGAGCTTGGAGCGCTCGCGGGCGGGGTCGAAGACGGCCTTGCCCATCTCGATTTTTGACTTGGCGACCTCGGTGGCAATGTCCATGCGCTCGATAAAACTGTTGAGGAGCGTGGTGTCGATGCCATCGATGGCCTGGCGGATGTCAGCAAGGTCCATAGGGACCCCTTTCGTGAATGGTTGCCTGGGGTAGTTAATTTGGGACGGGGCTTTTTTAGCTACCCTTTGACTGTCGTCGAATCGATGGGTGCCAGGGCAAATATCAACTGGCATATGGGGGTAGCTAAAATAGCCCCGTCCCAAATTAACTACCCTTGGGGTGGGTGGACTAAAGCTGTCCGGCGTCCTCGAGGAGGGCGTCCCAGATGGCGAGCGCCGCGGCTGCTTCGGCAACGGGGACAGCTCGGGGGACGATGCAGGGATCGTGGCGGCCATGGACCGAGAGCTCGGCATTTTCCATGGCGTCAATGTCCACGGTCTGCTGCTCGCGACCGATAGAGGGCGTCGGCTTTACGGCCATACGCCACATGACGGGCGCGCCGGTGGAGATGCCGCCCAGAATGCCGCCGGCGTTGTTGGACTCGACTTCAATCTCGCCGGTCTCGGCGTCGATGCGATACGGATCGTTGTTCTCGCTGCCGCGCATGGCGGCCACGGCAAAGCCCATGCCAAACTCCACGCCCTTTACGGCGGGAATGCCAAAGGCGATTTGCGCGATGCGGTTCTCGATGCCGTCGAACATGGGGTCGCCGATGCCCGCGGGAAGCCCGTAGATGCCGCACTCCACGATGCCGCCGATGCTGTCGAGTTCGCCGCGCGCGGCTAGGATCTCCTTGCGCATTCGACCGGCTGCGGCGGCGTCAATGCAGGGCAGGTCGTTCGTAAGGATCGCCTTGCGGTCGGCCTCGCGATAGGCCATGTCGTCCATGGGTAGGTCCGAGATGCCGCCAATCTGCGCCACATGTGCCATCACCCGAATGCCGCGGGCCTCGAGTGCCTGCAGCGCAATGCCGCCGGCGATGCATAAGGGGGCTGTTAGGCGGCCGGAAAAATGCCCGCCACCAGCGACATCGTGCATGTTGTGATACTTCACGCGCGCAGGGAAGTCCGCATGTCCGGGGCGGGGCTTGCGGCGCAGCTCGGAGTAATCCTTGGAGCGCGTGTTGGTGTTCTCGATTATCGCGGCGATGGGCGCGCCGGTGGTATGTTCATCGACTACACCGGCGATGATATGCGCGGCGTCGGCCTCGCGGCGTTTGGTCGCGGTCTCGTCGCGACCGGGGGCGCGACGGTCGAGGAAGGACTGTAGCTGCTCCTGGTCCACGGCGATGCCCGCCGGAATGCCATCGAGCGAGCAGCCGATGGCGGGGGAGTGCGACTGTCCGAAGATGCTTAAGTGTAAGACGTTGCCAAAGGTCGAGGACATGCTATTCCTCCTCGAGCGTGACCTTGCCGCCCAACAGGCGGTAGTGGTCGAAGAAATCGGGATAGGACTTGTTGACGGCCTCGGCGCCGTGGATCACGACCTCGCCGGTGGCGCGACTTGCGGCGATGGCTGCCATCATGGCGATGCGGTGGTCGTTGTGCGAATCGACCTCGCCGCCGGTGAAGGCATCGACACCCTTGATGATGAGGTCGTCACCGGCGATGCGCACCTGTGCGCCCAGCGCGGTGAGCTCGCGGGTGGTGGTGACCAGACGGTCAGATTCCTTGATGCGCAGGCGCGCACAGTCACGGATGAACGTGCGGCCCTGAGCCAGCGAGGCCACGGCCGAGATAACGGGTACCAGGTCGGGAATGTCGTGGGCGCTCATCTCAAAGCCGGCGAGCTTGTCGGACTGCACGGTGGCGGCGTTGGTGGAGCGCACGATGCGGGCGCCAAAGCGCGAAAGCGCGGCAAGCACGTTGCGGTCGCCCTGCGCGGAGCTCAGCGACACGCCCTCCACGGTGATGGGGTCGGTGCCGATGGCGCCAGCGCACAACCAAAAGGCGGCGTTGGACCAGTCGCCCTCGACGGCCACGCTGCCGGGCGTGCGGTACGAGCCACTGCTCACGCGGAAGTTCGTGACCTCGGGCTGACCGTCCTTGGCGGGAATGCGCTCGACGTTGACCTCAACGCCAAAGGCCTTCATGGCCTGGATCGTTAGGTTGATGTAGGGGCGGCTCTCAATGAGGCCGGTCACCTGCACACAGGAGGGCTGGGCGAGCAACGGGGCCGCCAGCAGCAGGCCCGAGATATACTGCGAGCTCACGTTGCCCGGCAGCACAAAGGTGCCCGGGCGCATGCGGCCGCTTGTCTTGAGCGGAAAACCGCCCAGACCCTGCAGGTCGCAGCCGGCGGCGATGATCTCGTCCGAGAGCGGGGACAGCGGACGGGCGCCCAAGCGTCCCTGACCCACAAAAGTTGCTTCTGCGCCCAGCGCGCAGGCGACGGGCAACATAAAGCGGAGCGTGGAGCCGCTTTCGCCGCAGTCAAGCGTTCCGCCGGCAAGTGCCTTGAGCAGGCCAAACTCAATGCTCTTCATGGTAGGGTGGACCTGGAAGCCGTCCTCGACGGTCTCGATGCGGGCGCCCAGGGCCGTAAGGCAACGCACCGTAGCCTCGATGTCGGCGCAGGTGGTGTTGCAGGTAACGTGCGTCTCGCCGTTGGCAAGCGCAGCGCAGATGATCAGGCGATGCGCCATCGACTTGGACGCGATCGCGGGAACGGTGCCCTTGAGCGGGGAGGGGGTGATGCGGGCTAGCATGCGGATGCGTCTCCCTTCTGGCCGAGGCCCTCGGCAATGAGTTCGTGGAAAGTGGAAAGCGGCGTGCGGTCGATGCAGCAGCGGCCAATGCCGTGCGGAATCACCAGGTCGATGGTGTCGCCCGCGCGTTTTTTGTCGTGGAGCGCCTCGGCAAAGACGGCATCGGCATCTAGGTCGCAGCGGGTCTTGAGGCCATGGCGGGCGCAGAGTTCCTCAATACGACCGGGCAGTGCGGCATCGCAGACGCCGTGCAGGGCCGCGG
>CABSZR010000139.1 GCA_902482185.1 uncultured Collinsella sp.
CCCTACGAGCCCTACTACAACTTCGACGAGCCGCTGCGCCGTATACCCAACCACCGCGTGCTGGCTATCGACCGCGGCGAGCGCGAGGGCAAGCTCCGCGTGCGCGTGAACGTCGACGGCGCCGCTGCCACGGCACGCCTCGGCAGCCGCTGGCCCCGCCGCCAGGGCGTGTTTGCTCCCATCTTCGATGCCGCCATCGCTGATGGTTACAAGCGCCTCATGGCCCCCTCGCTGGAGCGCGAGGCCCGTGCCAAGCTCACCGTCCGCGCCCAGACCGAGGCCATCAACGTCTTTGCCAAGAATCTCGAGGGCCTGCTCTCGGCACGCCCCGTCCGTGGCGCCCGCGTGCTCGCGCTCGACCCGGGCTACCGCACCGGCTGCAAGGTCGCCGTCATGGACGAGACCGGCAAGCTGCTCGACCACGGCGTGGTCTACCCCACCAAGCCGCGCCACGACGTCGTCGGCACCAAGCGCGAGCTCGCCCGCCTCGTCAAGAAGGACGGCGTCAACACCATCGTCATCGGCAACGGCACCGCCAGCCGCGAGACCGAGGAAGTCGTCTCGGAGTTCATTGCCGAGCAGGCACCCGGACTGCGATACACCATCGTCAACGAGGCCGGCGCGTCGGTGTACTCCGCTTCCGAGCTCGCAAGCCAGGAGTATCCCGACCTGGACGTCACCGTGCGCGGTGCCATGAGCCTGGGCCGCCGCCTGCAGGACCCGCTGGCAGAGCTCGTCAAGATCCCGCCCCAGTCTATCGGCGTGGGCCAATACCAGCACGACCTTGACCAGGCCGAGCTTTCGCGCACGCTGGGTCACGTGGTGGAAGACGTCGTCAACCGCGTGGGCGTCGACGTAAATACCGCGAGCGCGAGCCTGCTGGGATACGTATCGGGCATCACGCCGAGCGTGGCCAAGAGCATCGTGGCCTACCGCGAGGAAAACGGCGCCTTTACCGATCGCCGCCAGCTCAAAAAGGTCCCCAAGTTGGGGCCCAAGGCATACCTCAACGCCGCGGGCTTCCTGCGCATCAGCGGCGGTAAGAACCCGCTCGACGCGACGAGCGTCCACCCCGAAAGCTACGAGGTGGCCACGGCCGTCCTGGAGCGCGCCGGCGTTGCCGCCAGCGAACTCAGCCGTGGCGGCGTACCCGATATCGAGCGCCGCCTGGGCAGCATCTCGGCGCTGGCAAGCGACCTAGACTGCGGCACCCTCACGCTCATCGACATCGTTAACGAACTCAAAAAGCCCGGCCGCGACCCGCGCGACGACGCGCCCGAGGTAGTCTTTAGCCGCTCGGCGCTTTCCATCGACGACCTGGAGCCCGGCATGGAACTCAAGGGCACGGTGCGCAACGTCGTCGACTTTGGCGCCTTCGTCGACGTGGGTGTGCACCAGGACGGCCTCGTGCACATCTCCAAGCTGGCCAACCGCTTCGTTAAGCACCCGAGTGATGTCGTGCGCGTCGGCGACACGGTGAAGGTGTGGGTCGAAAAAGTCGATCGCGACCGCAAGAAGATCTCGCTCACCATGGTGCAGGGGAAGTAAACCGCCTAAAGCAAGGGTCCCCCCTCTCGCGACGTGCAGAATCGCGAGTATTCTGCAAATTCCGCCGTTCCGGATGCCCCTCAGAGGCAATAAAGTCACAAACAGCCCCCGTTTTAGCGTCGTCAGAGCCAAAACGGGGGCTGTTCCGTGCTTTATCTAGCTGGTAAAAGCCTTTACCTTGCTGAATACTCTCAATTTTGTACGTCGCAGGCGGGGGTACCCTTGCTTACGGCAGGATATGGAAACCGAGCGCCGCGATATCCTTGGCAAAGCCGCGCACGGTGTCGAGCGAGACCTCGTACGGGTCGCGACCGATGTTCTTGCGCTTGGCCAGGATGCTGTTGGGCACTGTAATGATCTGGCAACCGCAGGCCTCGGCCTGGTAAATGTTGATGAGCTCGCGCGTGGACGCCCACAGGACCTCGCAGTTGGGCTTGGCGGCGGCCTTCTCGACCGACTCCGTCATAAACGGAATGGGATCGACGCCGGTATCGGCGATACGGCCGGCAAAGAGCGAAATGATGGACGGCGTCTCGGCGTCAACAGCCTCGACCATCTCGTCGACCTGCTCGGGCGTAAAGATGGTGGTGACGTTGACCTTGATGCCGTCGGCCGAAAGCTTGCGGACCAGCTCGGCAGTAGACTCGCCCTTGGTGGTCACGCACGGAATCTTGACGTAGACGTTCTCGGCCCAGGTAGCGATCTCGCGCGCCTCGACCTCCATGGTCTCGACGTCATCGGCAAAGACCTCAAACGAGACGGACACATCGGTGATGTGGGTCAGGACCTCCTTGGCAAACGCGCGGTAATCCGTCACGCCGCCCTTCTTCATAAGGGACGGGTTGGTCGTGAAACCCTGAACGTTGCCGTTCTCGTACATGTCGAGCATGCCCTCGAGGTTTGCACCGTCAGCGAACACCTTGATTGCCATCTGCCTGATTCCTTTCGTTTGCATAAGGCCATTGAGCTGGTAAACACTTTAGCCATGCTTACCTAGGTTTGAGCTGCAGCTTTTAAGCTTTATCGGTAAACGGTTTAGCATCTTTACCACTTTTATCAAAGACTTTCCAGCGGCAAAACGGTTTTTCGGCGCGCTGCGCCATTTCCGTTCACGGCGCTTATTTACAGCAAAACCAATCGAATCCACACTCGCTTCAAGAAAAAAGGCGGCGGCACCTCACAAGAGATGACGCCGCCTTTTCGTGTAGGAGCCGGTTATCGGAGCTCCGCCCGATTAGGGCTTAACGTATGCCTGGATTACTCTTCCTCAACGTGGTTAATCACAGCACCCTTGGTGTGGATGAAGTTGGGGACGAAGGCGACGACCAGAAGGACAGCGAGAATCGCGTAGACACCGGTGGTACCGAAGGCCTCGGCAGCGCGGCCAAGCGTAATACCAATGACGGAGAAATCGAAGTCGCCGAACGTAGTGTTCTTGAAGCCAAAGACGTCAAGAACAGGCAGGAGCAGAGCCGGGGCAAAGGTGATGAGCAGGCCGTTGACGAAAGCACCAAGAGCTGCGCCCTTGCGACCGCCGGTAGCATTGCCGTAGATGCCTGCGGTAGCACCGCAGAAGAAGTGGGGAACCATGCCCGGGATGATGAAGATGCCCAAGGTAGCGCCCACGATGAACATACCGACCACGCCACCGATGAAGGAGGCAACAAAGCCGAGGATGACGGCGGTGGGAGCATAGGGGAAGAAGACGGCGCAGTCGACGGCGGGGATGGCGCCGGGGATCAGCTTGTTGGAGATGCCCTGGAAAGCCGGGACCAGGTCGGCAAGGATCATACGAACGCCGTTGTAGACGATAGTGACACCGACGGCGAAGGACAGGGCACAGGTCAGGGCGTAGACGATTACATTGTCGCCGCCAGCGGTCTTGGTAACGACCGCAGGATCTGCGATGTAAGCGGCGAAAGCGGTAACCAGGTAGAAGAAGGCCATGGTAAGAGCCGTGGAGATGGTGGTGTCGCGCAGGAAGGAGAACTTCTCGGGAACCTCGATCTTCTCGGTGCTGTTCTCCTCGGCGTCCTTAGCAAAAAGCGTACCGACTGCAGCGGAGATGTAATAGGCGAGTGAACCGAAGTGGCCCATGGCGATTTCATCGCCATCGGTAACCTTCTCGGTGAAACGCTGACCAACGGCGGGAAGCATAGCGCTCACGAGGCCCAGGAACATGCCGCCCACGATGACAAGCTGGACATCCTGGAAGCCAGATGCCTGCAGAACGGCAGACAGCAGGCAAGCCATGAACATGCTGTGATGGCCCGTCAGGAAGATGTACTTAAACTTGGTAAAGCGGGCAATGATAATGTTCACGACGTAGCCGAGAATCAGGATCATCATGGTCTGAACGCCGAGGACGCTCTGAGCCATCGAAACGACAACCTCGTTGTTGGGCACGACGCCGGTGATGTGGAAACCGGTCTCGATGAAGGTACCCAGCGGAGCAAGGTTCTCCTGAACAACAGCGGCGCCGGCAGACAGCATGATGTAGCCAAGGATCGGCTTCAGGGTGCCTGTCATCACCTTGTGGGCGGGACGCTTAAGCGCGACAAGGCCCACAAAAGCGAACAGACCCATAATCCATGCTGGCTTGGTCAGAATCGATTGGATAAACTCAAGTATGGGAAGGATGACTTGCATCTGGGCTTCCTTTCTTTTTAACGTGGGCGCGTTTCCCTCTTCCACAGGGAACCGCCCCTTTTTGTGCCGCTTTAGGCGTTAGCGGCGGCCGCCTTGATTGCCTCGAGGGCGTCTTCGCGGATCTTCTTCTTGTTCACGTAGCTGCGAACGATCACGACGTTACCGTGAAGCTCGGGAGCGAGCTCCTTAACGGTAATGAACAGATCCGGATTTGCGGAAGAAGCACCGTTCAGGTCCATAGACTCAACGTCGGCCTTGATGCCCTCCTCCTCACAAAGCTCCTCGACTTTGCCAGCGAGCATCAGGCTGGACCCGATGCCGTTTCCGCATACGGTGATGATATGCATGGCAACCTTCCTCTCCTACACGTGACGGATTTTCCGTCTATCCAAAAGCGGCGACGCATCGCCGTGCCATTAAGGCCTAAAAGAATGAACGCATGGTCTCCAAAACCTGCTCGGGCGTACCGCACGCGCTGAGCTTGGCAACGCAGTCCTCGTCCTCGAACATCTGCGAAAGCTCCGCGAAGCAACCAAGATGAGC
>CABSZR010000140.1 GCA_902482185.1 uncultured Collinsella sp.
TTGCGGTAATCGGTGCGGGGGCGCTGCTTGCCCACGACCTCGCGAACCGGAACCACGACCCGCGCCGTCGCTGCCAGCGTTTGAACCCAGCTCATTCGCTGAAACCGTCCGACTGGCTGCGGTGCTTGTTGAAAGCGCCCTTCAGCTGCGGGTAGCGGGCCTCCATGATGCGGGCCAGGCTCGGGGCGATGCCGTTCTTGCAGGCCACGTGCAGCTCGTTGCGCACCATGTTCACCAGGTAGTTGACCGACACGTAGCCCTTGCGGTTGAGCCTCACGGCGTTCTCGACCATGAAGTTCCAGGCGCCTGGGTTGTCCTCGATCCACTTGCGGGCCTCTTGGAAGTCCTGCTCGCCTGCGGAGCCGAGGCCGAATATCTCAAGCTGGTTGCTCTGCGGCTTGGGGCTGTAGCGCTCGTCGTTACGCATGGACGACACCCGCCGTGGTCTCGTATGCCTGCTGGGCCGTTGCCACAGCGCCGTCCATCGTGGGGATTACCCACGCCCACAGGACGATGAGGAAGATGATTGTGGCGGCTAGGAAGCCGACCAAAACGCCAGCCTTGAACTGGGAGGCGTTCTGCATCTCCTTCGCGGTGGGACGGGGCTTGCGCTCGAATGGTATGATGGTCGAAGCATCGTTCTCGATGCGGTTCATGCGGGCGCTCGGAGTGTGGTAGCTGGGGGCGCTCGCTTTCTTTTTGCTTTGCATTTCGTGCTCCTTTCTGATGTTTCCGCAGGTCATAGCACGTGTGGCTTTTGGTGTGCCTATTTTTGCTTTTTCTTGGCGCGGCTCTTTGCGCTGTAGTAGCGCTGTCGCTCCTGGTTGTTCCTCTTCTCCCTAACCGCCTCCTCTCGCATGGCGTTGGCCTGCTCGGCTAGGTCGGACATGTGAAGTTCCTTCGTGCACTCGATGCACCAGCCGTTGATCCGGTTCAGGGGACGGAATGTCCATCTGCCGCAGTTTGGGCACTGGCTCCGCTTGCGGAGTGAGAGTCCGCAGCGTTGCGCTTGCCACTTAACCGAGTCTTCCGAACGTCCCAGCGCCTTGGCTATCGCTTTAGCGCCTTCGCCCGCGTGCTCTTCGAGGTACTTGAGTTCACGTGTCGACCACTGCCTCATCGCGCCTGCTTCTCGCCTTTCTGCTCGCTTTCCCGGTACGCCTTGACCAGCACGTCGCACATGTGGTCGAATGCCAGCTCGCGCGGCGTTTTGGGCTTTTCTGCCTGCTGCTTGGTGGGCGTCTGCTGTTCGGCCATTTAGGCCACCGTCCTGTTCTCCGTAAGTCCAAGCAGGTAGTCTGCGGAGCAATGGAAAAGCTTCGTCATGGCTACGAGCTTCGAGCCGGGGATTTCACCGCCACTTTCGTAGCTAGCAACAGTGGCGCGGCTTTTGAGTCCGAGCTTCGTTGCCAAATCTTCTTGGCTAAGACCGATTCGAACTCGCTCGCTTGCGATCGGGTTCATATGCACCTCCATTTCACTATTTGTGAACTTCACAATTAGTGAATATAGAAGAACTTCTGACCTTTTGCAAGTAAGGAATTCACTATTTGTAAATTTTTTTGTACAATGTGCCTATAGAAGCAAGGAGGGCACAGTGGGCACGCAATTCCGTCTCAAGGAAACAAGACTCAAGTATGGGAAGAAGCAGCCCGAAGTGGCCGCTGTTCTCGGTATAGGTGTTCCCGCTTACTCGATGATGGAAAGCGGGCAACGTGAAATCAATGGATCAAAGCTCATAAAGCTTGCAAGGTATTACGAATGCTCCGTTGACGAACTATTGGGTACGGGGCCTTGGGATACTGGCGAACGGAAGGAATAACACATGGGAATGTTCAACAAAAGCGCCGCTAAGAAGATGGCTAGCGATGCGGACGAGTTCATCGTGAGCGACGGGAAGGTTCACGCCCTCGTGTTCCAGGTCGCGGGCAAGGCCATGTATTCGACCGCCACGCAGCTTGAGGACAAGGTTACCGAGCGCATCGACGGAACGTTGTCGCGCATCCAGGACAAAGGTTGTCAAGTCGTCGATATCAAGATGGCCGTCAGCGCCAACACGCGCGACAGCGACATGATGCTGTACTCGTTTACCGTCTTATATAGGTAAAGAAAAAAAAGAAGCCCCACGGGGTCACAGCGTTGCAGCGCTACCCGTGGGGCTTTCCACAGAACCTCTGAAAGGAGGCCGTTTCATATTATGCCAAAAACAGCGGTGATATACGCCCGCTTTTCATGCAACAAGCAGCGCGAGGCCTCGATAGACGACCAGCTGCGCGTGTGCCGCGACTGGTGCAAACGCGAGGGCTATGCCATCGCCGCCGAGTACTGCGACTACGCCATATCGGGCCGCACCGACGACCGCCCCGAGTTCCAGCGCATGATAGCCAACGCGGGCGAATCCGACATAGTGCTCGTGTACATGATGGATCGCTTCTCCCGTGGGGAGTACGACGCGCCCATATACAAGCGCGAGCTTGCCAAGAAGGGCGTGAAGCTCGTGTCGGCGCTTGAGGCCATACCCGACTCGCCCGAGGGCATCATCTACGAGAAGCTGCTGGAAGGCCTTGCCGCCTGCGAGTCGAAGAAGACCGCCATACGCACCAAGCGCGGAATGGAGGGCAACGCGCTCCGTTGCAAGACCAACGGCGTGCGCGTGTTCGGCTACCGCAAGTCGGAGGACGACGAGTACGAGATAGACGAGCATGACGCCGCGTTCGTGCGCGAGGCCTTCAAGCGGCGCATCAACCGCGAGACCGTGAACTCGATAGCTCGGGACTTCGCCCAGCGAGGCGTGAAGACCTCCAACGGCAACCCGTGCGGCTACTCGATGGTTTACCAGATGCTCCACAACAGGCGCTACACGGGGCGCTACGAGTGGGGCGGCATAGTCAAGGAGGGCGGAATGCCAGCGATCATAGACGAGGTGACTTTCATGGACGCTCAGCAGGTGCAGGGAACCAAGAAGCGCTCTTCGGAGGACTGGGGCGATTTCGCCTTGGCTGGTAAGGCCATATGCGCCGGCTGCGGGCGAAACCTGCAGGGCGTGAGCGGGCGCGGGCGGCACAACGTCAAATACGAGTACTACAGCTGCGTTGACGGCTGCATGAGAAACGTTCGCCGAGAGGAGCTTGAGGGCGCTATCGTCGGTGCCCTACGCGAGCTGCTTTCCGACCGCGAGGAGGCCTTGAGGATAGCCCGCATGGTCGCCGACAGGGCAGACGGGGCGGAGATTGCCACAAGGCGAAAACAGGCGGCGGAATCCCTTTCAGCTGCGGAGCGCGGGCTGAAGAACATCCTGAACGCCATCGAGCAGGGAATCATAGCGCCGGGCGTGAAGGAGCGCATAGCCGAGCTTGAGCAGCAGAAGGCTCGCGCCAACTACGACCTACAGGTCATCCAGGAGCAGAAGATAGACCCGGAGCGCTTCGCGGACTTCCTGCAGTGCGGCGCGAAGCTCGATGACGCAACGCTATTGAAGGCGTTCGTATGGCAGGTGAGCGTATCCGACGAAGACGTGCTCGTGACACTGAACTACGACACGGAAAGCAACGAACCCGCCAGACTTGACATCCAGCGGGTTCGAGGAAAATTGGAATGGTGCCCCCAGCGGGATTCGAACCCGCGATATCCACCTTGAAAGGGTGGCGTCCTTGGCCGCTAGACGATGGGGACAGCGGGAAAGAGTATAGCAGACTTTTTTGCCGGCGCGTATATCGTTGGCAAACTGGAAAACCACCACAAAGGAGTAGGCTTCTATTCCGATTTTCAAATATCTCAATCTGTAACATCTGGGCGGGCAAATCGGCTCTATCTGTTACAGATCGAGACAAAAGGCAGGCGTCGGGACGAACATCTCATTCTGTAACAGCAAGACGACTTTTAACGGTCTAAATGTTACAGATTGAGACAAACCGCTGGGGCGGGTCAAAACCACCACAAAGGTGCCTGTCCCCTTTGTGGTGGTGGGGCGTTAGGAGAGGAGCTTCATGGCGGCGTCGTGGGCGGCGTGCTCGTAGGTGTCGTCGAGGGGTTTGAGCGGCAGCAGAGCGTTGGCCTGCGCGTCGCCACGGCGCTCGAGGGCGTGGACGATGAGCCAGTCGGCGAGCTCGGGGTTCTTGGGCAGCGCCGGGCCGTGCAGGTACGTGCCGATGACGCCCTTGTAGATGAGACCCTCAAAGCCATCGTCGCCGTTGTTACCGGTGCCCGTGACGACAGACGTTCCGAGCGGCGTGGCATCGGCGTCCAAAAGCGTGCGCCCGCCGTGGTTCTCGAATCCCACAAAGGGCTCGGGTGCCAGGTCGGTCTTGACGGCGACGTTGCCGATCAGACGGTCGGAGCCGCGCACGGTCTCGGCGGCAATGATGCCCATGCCCTCAATGCGATTTTCGCCCATATAGTACGAACGGCCGAGCAGCTGATAGCTGCCGCAGATGGCGAGCAGCGAGCCGCCGTCCTCAACATAGGCCGCAACCTTGTCTTTTTGAGCGAGCAGCTCGTGTGCCACAGCCAACTGATCGCGGTCGGAGCCGCCGCCCATCATGACGATATCGGCATCATGCAGATCGAGCGACTCGCCCATACGGACCTCGTCCACGCGCACGGGAATGCCGCGCCAGGCGCAGCGGCGCTCGAGAGCGATGACGTTGCCGCCGTCGCCGTAGAGGTTGAGGGCATCGGGGTACAGATAGACGATGCGCAGCGGGCGCGAAAGCTCGGTCGGCGCGACGCCGACGGGGAC
>CABSZR010000141.1 GCA_902482185.1 uncultured Collinsella sp.
ACTTCGATGCCACGAAGATCTTTGGCCTGGTTAATTCGCTGTCCGATATGCTCGTGACCGATATGAGCGTTCAGGATATCGTGGCTACGGTCAATGCCATGCGCGGTATGGATGTCGACGGCATCTACTCGGCCAACCTGCCCTCGTATGCCGACGACAGCACCATGATCGACGGTGTGAGCTACGTCTTTGTCTACGAGGACGAGCTCAAGGAAATGATGGAGCGCGTCGATGCCGGCAAGGATCCCAAGGGTCCCAACACCATGGGTCTTTCCGACGGTTCCAGCTCTACGATCGGCGACCTGAACAACAACACGTCTGACGACTACGCAAACGGTACCGCAACCTCATCGGTCAGCTCTGACGATTCCGATGACTCAAGCGATTCGAGCGATTCGGACTACTACGAAGAGCCCACCGGCGACGGCAACGGCTACGAAGCCAACTACTAGAGTTACGCGGTTTTACCAAACCGCGTAACCAGTTGACGCTGCAAACCCGCCAGAGCGGCAATCTGCCTTTCAACTTCGGCGGCATGATCAAAAGATCAATGCCACCTCGTTTCAAGGCACCTTGCTCGCTCTGGCGGGTTTTCGCTGTCGGTGCCAAAACATCGGCGTAACACTTGGCACATGGGTAGTCATTGGGGACGTTCTTAAACGACTGGTCAAAGGGGGCACTCTTGATGCACTTGGCACTTGGGGACGTTCCTTTTGTACCGGCAGTTTGGGACACTCCTTGCTTCAAGAGGCTGGCGTGCGTCAACCTATTATCGTTGCAGTAAAAAAACCGCCCCGTTCTTGGTTGAGGACGGGGCGATTCGTCTTTTGGACTTGTGCAGCCAGGCTTATGCAAAGCGGGCGACGAGCTCCTGGAGCACGTCGGTCATCTTGACGAGCGAACTGACCGGGACGAACTCGTTGACGCCGTGGTAGCAATAGCCGCCGGTGGAAAGGTTGGGGCAGGGCAGACCGCGGAACGACAGCTGAGCGCCGTCGGTGCCGCCGCGAATC
Source organism: uncultured Collinsella sp. (assembly GCA_902482185.1). Classification (GTDB taxonomy): domain Bacteria; phylum Actinomycetota; class Coriobacteriia; order Coriobacteriales; family Coriobacteriaceae; genus Collinsella. The sequence continues at coordinate 1,014 of CABSZR010000141.1, forward strand.
GGCAGCACTTGGGGCTCAACGCCGCAGGCAAGGTAGGCTTCCTTGGCAACATCAATAAGCTCGGGATAGTCACGAACGATCTCGGCCATATTTCGATACTGCTGCTTAATCTCGACCGTCACGCGCTCCTCACCCAGACGCTGGTTGAGCATCGAGGCGGCGGCATCAACAAGGTCGAGTTTCTGCTGGAACTTGGCGGCGTCATGGTCGCGGACGATATAGCGCGCTGTGGCGTGATCGACGGTCGCAGATACACCCTCAAGGTGATAAAAGCCCTCGTAGCCTTCCGTATACTCCGGGCGCTGCACGTAGGGGAGCAACGCGTTGAAGTCACAGAACAGATTGCCTGCGTTGACCATACGGCCCTTAGCGTCGCCCGGGTGGATGGACTGGCCCTCAAAGCGGACGGTCGCCTCGGCGGCGTTAAAGCACTCCCACTCCAGCTCGCCAATGGGGCCGCCGTCGACCGTGTAGGCGTACTTGCAGCCAAAGGTATCGATATCCAACAGCTCGGCTCCGTGGCCGATCTCCTCGTCAGGGCAGAAGCAAATGCCGAGTGCGGGATGGGGCAGAGAAGGGTCCTGAGCGATACGCGCGACAAGCGACATGATCTCGGCGACGCCTGCCTTGTCGTCCGCGCCCAGCAGCGTGGTGCCATCGCTGCAGACCAGGTCCTCACCCGCGAGGTCATTCAGGGCGGGAAGCTTGGCGGTACTCATGGCAACGGGCTTACCGTCAACCGTGCCGCAGACCAGGTCGCCGCCTTCGTAGTGTACGATGTGCGGCTTCACGCCGGCGCCCGGTGCAACTTCGGTGGTGTCGAGATGGGCGATCAGGCCCAGGGCGGGCTTGTCCTCAGCGCCCGCACTTGCGGGGATATGCGCGCAGACATAGGCGTGCTCGGTCACGTGGGCATCTTCCGCACCAAGCTCGCGCAGCTCTTCAGCCAGCACGTTGGCAAGGTCAAACTGAACGGCGCTCGAGGGTACCTGGTCGCAGTTTGCATCCTCGGACTGCGTGTTGATCTGGACGTAGCGCAAAAAGCGTTCGAGGACATCGGGGCTCGTGGTGGTGTTTTCCATAAAGACCGCTCCAATCTTGGTCGTCGTGTGCAACAAGAACTCTAGCACGGTATGCCACGGCATACCACGACGCTTGGATGGGGTAGAATCAGCCATTGAATGCAGAAGGGACGGAAGATCATGGATACGACAAATAGCTCGCGCGAACTACATCTGACGGTGGCGAACGAAGACTACTTGGAGTGCATGGTTCGCATTGAAAGCGAAGAGGGGGAAACCAACGGCGTGCGATCGGTCGACATCGCGCAGCGCCTTGGCGTCTCCAAGGCATCGGTCAATAAAGCGGTTTCGGCGCTCAAGGCATCCGAGCTTGTCGAGCAATCGCACTACGGCAAGGTAATCCTGACCGATCGCGGTCGCGAGGTTGGCACGGCTATCTGGTACCGTCATCGCCTCATCCGCACGTTTTTGGTTCAGGAGCTCGGTGTCGAATTTGAGCGAGCCGATTCCGAGGCCTGCATGATGGAGCATGCTCTATCCGAGGACACGATGAACCGCTGGCTCGCCTATCTCGAAAAGCAGGGAATCAGCGTCGAGGAATAGCGGGATATATATGGATACGAGTTATTACAACCGCTTTGGTGCCGAGGAACTTACGCGCCGCTTGTCGAGCGAGACCTTGTTGGCGCAGGGCCCCATGGGCAGTGTTCTGTTGAGTGAGTACGATGCCGCCGACATTCCACCGGCGTTTTGGAATCTGGCAGAGCCGCAGACCGTTTCTCGTATCCATCGCTTGTATGTCGCTGCCGGCGCGCAGGTGCTCATTACCAACACCTTTCAGGCATCAAGCTATGCCCTCAAGCACGACCAGATTGCGCCGTCCGTGGCGGAGGTCAATCGCGGGGCCGTCGACGATGCTCGCCAGGCGCACCCGCAACTGCTGCTGGGCTCGATGGGCCCGATCGGTATTGAGTGGTTTGCCGAGGACTCTGCCGAGTATCGTGAAATCCGAGGCATTGCGCGCGAACAGGCGCACGCCTTGCTCAATGCCGGCGTTGACGGTCTGCTGATCGAGACGGTGACGTCTATCCGTAATTTGCAGCCCATGCTTGCCGGCGCCCGAGATGCCGCCGACGGCATGCCTGTTCTGGTGAGTTTTGTCGTTGACGATAAAGGCGACCTGTTGGGCGATGGCCTCAACATCGAGGCGGCCGTTTTGTACGCCGAAAAACACGGCGCAAACTCGGTTGGTGTTAATTGCTGTTCGCTTGCGGCCGCGAACGCGGCGGTGCCCAGGATGGTTGCATCGGCGACTACTCCCGTCACGGTGCGTCCCAACGTAGGCGATCCGGTCCAGACTCAGGATGGCCCCGTATGGCACGAGAACCCCGAAGCTTTCGCGCGCGCATGCATCGAATGGAGCCATGCCGGTGCCGCAATGGTGGGCAGTTGCTGTGGAACCACGGCAATCACTACGGCCGCGATGGCCGAGGCGCTCGATATATAAAGGGCAAAACCGCTCCATACGGGGCGGTTTTTTTGCTTGCACATCGTCGGTAGCATTTGCCCAAATAGTGAATGCCGGTTTTGGCAGGTTGCTGGGCGAGCGTTGCGGGTATACCCCATGCGTACCATGATCCAAACACTGTGAGGTGTCTGCGCGTGTGCGCGATAATTCATTTTGGAACTGACGGTTGGCGCGCTCGCGTCGATGAGGACTTCACTGCCGATAACGTTGCTCGTATCGCCGATGCCGTCGGCGAGTTGTGGCAAAAGACCAATCCGGGCAAAACAGTATATATAGGGTTCGACACCCGGCCCCTGGCGAGCGAGTTCGCTGAACTTGCGGCGGGCGTGCTAGCAGCGCACGGGCTGGACGCCGTGCTCGCTTCGCGACCTGTTCCGACCCCTGCCCTTACGTGGGCGGCGGCTTATGACGGTGAGGCGTGCGGCGCGCTCATGGTGACGGGGTCCCATCATCCGCAGGGTTATCTGTGCCTCAAGATTCGCATGGGTGACGGCTCAACCGCCAACCAGGATGTCATCGAAGAGCTCGAAGAGACCATGGCTCCCGAGCCAATGGGGATCGAGGGGCAATATCGCACCGCGGATATCATTCCTGACTATATGCAGGCGGTGGCATCATTTGTCGATGCCGAAGCCATCCGCGCCGCGCACCTGCGCGTGGTTGTCGATCCCATGGGCGGCGCAGCCCAGGGCTATCTAGCCGACTTGCTGCGCGAGCTTGGCGTTGAGGCGCACGAGATTCACGCCGGGCAGGCGTCTGACCAAGAAGATATCTGCCCCGACCCCGTTGAACCTTGGGTGGACGCTTGCGAGCGCACGGTTATCGAGGACGGAGCTTGCGCTGGCCTGGTGACCGACGGCGACGCCGACCGTATCGGCGCGGTTGACGAGCGCGGCAGATATATACATCCGCATCAGATCATGGCGCTCGTTTTGGGCGACTTGGTTCAATTTCGTAATTTGGAGGGGCGCGTCGTCGTCAATCTTTCATGCTCGACGCTCGTACGTCGCATTGCCGAGGCGCTTGGCTGCCGCGTGACCGTCAAACCAGTCGGTTTCAAATATATAGCGGCGGAGATGAAGAAGGGCGGCGTCCTCATGGGCGGCGAAGAAGCCGGTGGTATCGGCATCGCCGCGCATATGCCCGAGCGCGAT
>CABSZR010000142.1 GCA_902482185.1 uncultured Collinsella sp.
GTGATCATCTTTTTTTCCGTCGTAAGAGAGAAATACATAATCCACATAGGGGAACAGCTTTTCGCATTCATATTCGGGGTCTTCGCTGAACACGGAAAAGTCCATTACCACTTCCACGCCTTTTTCTTTCCAGGCGGGCAGCTTGTCCAGAACTTTGCCAAACAGATCTGTGTGCAGCATGCTGTGCCTGGCAACAAAGTTGAATTCCTCTTCTGTGAGGGCATAATTTTTCATCACGCCTTCAATCTCTTCCAGATGCACGCGGTCTGTGCCGTTTTTCAAATCCATCATCATCTTGCAGGTGTCGCCCTCTTCGGTGCGCAGGTGCGAGATATCGATGTGTTCGGCCGCAAGAGCCTCTTTCATTTTTTCGCCGTAGCTGTCGGTGCCCACCACGCTTACCACGCTGACAGGCACACCCATGCGGGCCAAATGTACGCCCCAATCTACCCCGTTGCCGGTTGGGTAAAACTTGTTCAGCTTTTCATACACATCGGCACAGCAAAACCCCACGGCCGCCACCGTTTTTTCCATGCAAATTCCCTCTTTTCTTATTTCAGAATGGCGCAAAGCGGGGGGCAGCGCCACCTCCCGCTTTGCTGATCTTCTTTTGCTCTTATTCGTACACCTTGCCATGGCCCCAGCTGCCTGCCAGGCCGCAGGTGTTCGCGGCAAAGCCAGCCGCAAGGTCCAGGCTTTCGCGGATGGCCTGCGGGCCGCCCTTGCCCTCTTTTTCTTTGGCAAGATAGCTGACCAGGAAGGCCGTCAGCAGGCTGTCGCCCGCTGCCATGGTGTCCACCATGTTGGTAACCGGTTTGATGCCCTGCACATAGAACTCGTTGCCGTCAAAGGCAATGCAGCCCTCATCGCCGCGGGACGCACACACGAACTTGGGCCCCAGGGCAGACACTTTTTTCAGCTTTTCATACGTCTCTTCCTTTGTGATATCGCTGCAGGACATGAACGCATAATCCACCAGCGGGGCAATGCGCTCGTAGTATTCGTCTGTGGAATCATCGGAAAAATCAAAGCTGATGGGCACGCCGGCGGCCTTGATTTTCGGCAGCTCGCGCTCGGTAAAGCAATAGTTGCCAGAGTGCACCAAATCGAAGCCCTTCACATACTCGATGGAAAAGCGGTCCAGCGCATACAGCATATCGCCGCGGATGCCGCCCTCGTTGGAACCAAGGAAAATGCGGTCGCCATTTTCGGGGTTCACTGTCACGCGCGCGGCGCCGTTTTCCCCAATCACCTGTTTGCACTTCACCAGTTCCACGCCCTCTTCCTGCAGGGAGGCAATGACGTGCTCGGCCTCTTTGTCAGAGCCAAAGATGCCCATGTAGGCGCTGCGCTCTGCACCCAGCTTTTTGGCAAACACCGCAAAGTTCACAGCGTTGCCGCCGGGGTACATCGTTTTGATATGCTCGTATTTATCTACGACGTTATCGCCAAAGCCGAGCACTTTCACGTTGTAAGACATGGTTTCACAGCTTCCTTTCTAAAAGTGAACTTTTAGGTTTAGAAATTAATACTTCTCAATGCCCATATAGCGGCGGATCTCGGGCGAATGATCAAAGCGTTTGCCGCGGGCGGCACGCAGCTCGCAGCTCATCGCGTAGAAGAAGATCGGCTCCAGGTACGAACGCACGCTGGCAGGCACTTCACCCACGCCGTACTCGAGCGCATCGAGCACCATGACGGTATCGGTGTGCGTGTTGAGGAACGCAAGAGCGCGCTCCTCCATGGGGCGGCACTCGCCCGATCCGAGCTGCACAAAGTAGAACACGCCGGGCTCGGTGGCTTCGAACGGGCCATGGAAGTACTCGCCGGAGTGGATGTAGCAGCAGTGCTGCCACTGCATCTCCATGAGCGAGCAGATCGCCATGGCATAGGTCTGGCTAAAGTTGGGGCCGGAGCCCAGGATATAGAAGAACTTGTGCTGCTGGCAGAGCTCGGCAAAGCGGGCGCCCAGCTCGGCGTTGACCTTCTCACGGGCGGCGGGCAGCAGCGCATCCATCTGCTTGAGGCCCTCATACATGTCGGCGAGTGCCTCGTAGCCTTCCTGCTGGTCGAGCAACTCGGCGGCGATCAGAGCGCCGATGCCCTGCGGCACCTCAGCCTGCGACACACCCTCACCCCACGGATAGACCCAGGTAGTCCACTTGCCGTTGTCGATCTTTGAGCCCTCGCAGTCGGTAAGGGCAATGACCTCGGCACCGGCGGCCAGCGCCATCTCGCAGCCGTCGACGACCTCCTGCGTGTTGCCGCTGTGGCTGCAGGCGATGACGAGCGACTTCTCGCCAAGACTCTTGGGAGCCATCAGGCAAAACTCGCGCGCCGTGTAGACCGTCGAGGTAAACGTGGTGGCCTCACGCTTGAGCAGTTCGTTGGCCGGCATCAGGTCGATCATCGAACCGCCACAAGCGATCCAAAAGACGTTCTCGATCTTGCCCTTGCGCTCGATGATTTCCTGAACCAGATCGTGTGCGTTCATGCTGATGCTCCTCCTTGTGGGGCGGCTTTGAACGACGACAGCTCGTACCTGCTGTCGTTCTATGTTGCCCTATTTATAGCACGTGTAACAACGCCCGTGAAGTCATCTCAGCAAATTTGTTCTATATTGTTCTATCTGTGGACGTTAGATGTCGAAGACATAGCGCGAGCCCACGATCTTTTGGCGGCCGAGCAGCAAGGGGCGCTCGTCCTCATCGGTAAAGTACGCCTCCATATAGAAGAGCGGCTCGCCGACCGGCACCTCCAGCAGCGAGGCCGCCTGAGCATCGGCAAGCGCAATCTCCACGGTGCAGGGGTCGGACTTGAGCGGCGCGCGACCCGAATGCTCGGCAACGAGCGCAAAGATTGAGTTATCGGTGAGGTCCTCGTCGGCCAGCGTCTGCAGGTAGGGATGGTCGGCAAGCACAAAGGCGTTGTTCTCGAGCATGACGGGGATGCCGTCGGCCGTGCGCACGCGCTCGACCACGATAAGCTCGCAGCCGGGCTCCACGCCAAAGAACGCCGCATCCTCGCGCGTCGCCGCAACCACCGTGCGCGATACCAGGCGCGCACCCGGCACCATGTCGTTGGCAGCGCAACCCTCGGAAAAGCTCTGAACGTCACCCTTCTGGACAATCTTGCGCTTGAGCTTGGGCGCGCACACGAACGTGCCCCTCCCCTGCTGGCGGTTGAGATACCCCGCGCGCGACAGCTCCTCGATGGCGCGGCGCACGGTGATGCGTCCCACGCCGTAGTACTTCGCGAGCTCCATCTCGGAAGGAATGCGCGAGCCGGATGCGTACACGCCACGCGCGATCTCGCCCTTTAGGTCGTCCATAACCTGCTGGTACAGCGGCACAGCGGACACCTCAGTGCGCTCGGTTTTATCATCGGATGCCATCGTTATGCTCCATTCCGTGCATGCTCGGACTCAAACTCTTCAATCGCCGCCATAAACTGCTCGCCAAAGGCGTCGGCCTTTTTCTCGCCGATGCCGTTGACCTGGATAAGCTCGTCGCGCGTCTGTGGGCGTAGGCGGCACAGGCCGCGCAGGGCCTTGTCGGAAAAGACCATGTACGGCGCCATCTCCAGCTCCGTCGAGATCTCCTTGCGGAGGGCACGCAGGCGCTCGAACAGCTCGGCATCGTCGCCAACGCGCGGGCGCTGATCCAGCTCGGCCTCCTCGCGCAGCAGATCCACCGCACGGCGGGCGCGGGCCGAGGCCTTGCGCTTGGACGCGCGACGCTTAACGGTAAAGGCGAACGCCTCATCCTCGACCTCGACGGCACGCGGACCCAGCCCCACGACCGGGTACTGCCCCTGCGAGGTGGCCAGGTAACCGCGGCCGCACAGCTGGCCGATGATGTCCTTGATGCGCCCGACCGATTCGCTCGACAGCTCACCGTAGCCGCGGTCCTCGTCCAGATGCATCTGGCGAATGCGCTCGGTGTTGCCGCCGTGGAGCACATCGGCGATGAGCGACTTGCCAAAGCGCATGGGACGCGTGGCCACGTAGCGCACGGCGGCGCGGGCCATATCGGTGACGTCCTCGACCTCGAACTGCGTGAGGCAGTTGCTGCAGTTGCCGCAGCTCTCGACGTCGTCCGTGGCGGTGCCGCCCGTACTGGCCGCGGCATGCTCGGCCGCGGCCTCGTCGCCAAAGTAGCGCAGCATGTATTCGCGCAGGCAGCCGGTGGTATTGCAGTAGCCCTCCATCTGGCTGAGCAGACGATATCGATTCTGGAGCGCCCACGCGCGCTGCTCGTCGTCGAGCGCCTCATCGGCAGCATCGCCGCGGTCGATCAGAAAGCGGCGCATGCGAAAATCGTTGCCGTTCCACAGCAAGTAGCAGCTGGCCGGGTCGCCGTCGCGGCCGGCGCGGCCCGCCTCCTGGTAGTAGGCTTCGATGCTCTCGGGCACGTTGTTGTGGATCACGTAGCGCACGTTGGGCTTGTCGATGCCCATGCCAAAGGCGTTGGTGGCAACCATCACCTGGATATCGTCGTCGATAAAGGCGCGCTGGCTTTGGCGACGGGCGTCGTTGCCCATGCCGGCATGGTAGCGGCCAACGCGAATGCCGCTGGGGCCCAGCGCCTCGGCAAGCTCGCCCGCCAGCGCATCGACCGTCTTGCGGGTCGAGCAATACACGATAC
>CABSZR010000143.1 GCA_902482185.1 uncultured Collinsella sp.
TACAAGGTCTCGGGCGGCCTGCACGGCGTGGGCATCTCCGTCGTCAACGCCCTGTCCAAGCGTGTGGTCGTACGGGTATGCCGCGATGGCAACATCTACGAGATGGAGTTTTCGCGCGGCAAGACCGTCAAGAAGATGGAGGTCGTGGGCACTTCGGAGACGACGGGTACCACCGTCAGCTTCTGGCCCGACGACGAGATCTTCGAGACCTGTGTCTACGATTTCGATACGCTGCACAACCGTCTGCAGGAGACGGCGTTCCTCAATAAGAATCTAAAGATCGTGCTGACCGACGAGCGCGAGGCGACTCCCCACGTGGAGGAGTTCTGCTACGAGGGCGGCATCATCGACTTCGTCAAGTTCCTCAACGACGGCAAGGACGTCCCCGAGGCCTTTAAGGAGCCCATCTACATCGAGGGCAAATCGGACCCGGACGCACCTGTGGCCAAGATGGGCGAGGTTGAGGTTTCCCTGCAGTGGAATAGCGGCTACGGCGAGAACGTCATGTCGTTTGCCAACGACATCTACACCCCCGAGGGCGGCATGCACCTTGAGGGCTTCCGCACCGCGCTCACCCGCGTGATCAACGACTATGCGCGCAAGCAGAACCTGCTCAAGGAAAAAGACGCCAATCTGACCGGCGACGATGTGCGCGAGGGCCTTTCGGCCGTTATCTCGGTCAAGCTGCCCGATCCGCAGTTTGAGGGCCAGACCAAGGCCAAGCTCGGCAGCTCCTATATGCGCGCGCTGACGCTCAAGATCGTGATCGACGGGCTTGCCGATTACCTCGAGGAGCATCCCAAGCCCGCTCGCGAGATCGTCAAGAAGGCGCAGCAGGCCTGCAAGGCGCGCAATGCCGCCCGCAAGGCGCGCGAGGCGACCCGCCGCAAGAGCCTGCTCGAGACGGCGTCCCTGCCCGGTAAGCTCGCCGACTGCTCGGTGCGCGATGCCGAGCTGACCGAGCTCTTCATCGTAGAGGGCGACTCGGCAGGCGGTTCGGCCAAGGACGGCCGTCGCCGAGACATCCAGGCGATTCTGCCCCTGCGCGGCAAGATTTTGAACGTCGAGCGCGTTGGTGACCATCGCGCGTTCTCGAGTGACACCATCCAGTCGCTGATTACCGCGATCGGCTGCGGCGTCACGACGAGTGCCGGCGACGGCGGCGACTTCGATATCACCAAGGCGCGCTACCACAAGATCATCATCATGACCGATGCAGACGTCGACGGTGCGCATATCCGCATCCTGCTGCTGACGTTCTTCTACAAGTACATGCGTCCGCTGATCGATGCCGGCTACGTCTATGTTGCCTGCCCGCCCATCTTTGGCATTAAGGTGCGCAACAAGATCCACTACGTGTATCCCAACGGCCGCCAGCCCGAAGACGAGATCCTGCGTGACACCATCCAGAGCCTGGGCCTGAACCCCGACGATAACGACGAGGACGGCAAGGCCAAGGACGGCAAGATTACCAAAAAGCGCAAGGGCTATACCGTCCAGCGCTACAAGGGTCTGGGCGAGATGGACCCCAAGCAGCTCGCCTCGACGACGATGGACCCCAAGACCCGCATCCTGCAGCGTGTGTCGATCGAGGACGCCGTGGTGGCGGACCGCGCCGTGCGCGAGCTGATGGGTTCCGAGGTCGGCTATCGCCGCGAGTACATCGAGAAGCATGCACATGATGCACGATTCCTTGACGCTTAAGAGGAGGTAACGTGGCAGACGATATCAACAATAACGAGGGTATGGACGAGGCCGGCGATGCCGGTATGCCCGATGATCTGAAGCGCCTGCTTGCCCGTGCTGAGCAGGGCGAGGACGGCGATCCGGACGCCTATAACCCCGATGCCGATGATGATGAGGAAGAAGACGACGACGCCGAGCTCGAGGAGAGCTTTGGCGAAGTCGATCGCGGCGCCTCGGCCGGCGAGGATATCAACGGCGGCCAGCTCCAGATTTCGGAGTTCGGTCGCGAGATGAAGCAGTCGTTCATCGAGTATTCGATGTCGGTTATCACGGCGCGCGCCCTGCCGGACGTGCGCGACGGCTTAAAGCCGGTGCACCGCCGCATCCTGTACGCGATGAACGAGAGCGGCATCTACCCCAACCGACCGCACAAGAAGTCGGCCTGGACGGTCGGCGAAGTTATCGGTAAGTACCACCCGCACGGCGATTTCGCGGTCTATGAGGCCATGGTCCGCCTGGCGCAGTGGTTCTCCATGCGCACGCCGCTCATCGACGGTCACGGCAACTTCGGCAACATCGACGGCGACGGCGCGGCGGCCATGCGTTACACCGAGAGCCGCCTGGCAAAGCCCGCCATGGAACTGCTGCGCGACCTGCAGAAGGATACCGTCGACTGGCAGCCCAACTACGACGAATCGCTTGCCGAGCCCGTGGCGCTGCCTGCGCGCTTCCCCAACCTGCTGGTCAACGGCAGCCAGGGCATCGCCGTCGGCATGGCCACCAACATCGCCCCGCATAACCTCACCGAGGCGATCGAGGCCACCTGCTACCTGATCGACAACCCCGACGCCACCGTTGACGAGCTCATGCAGATCATGCCAGGTCCGGACTTCCCCACCGGCGCCATCATCATGGGCAGCGCCGGCATTAAGCAGAGCTACGAGACCGGCCGCGGCTCCATTACCGTGCGTGCTAAGGCACATGTGGAGTCCACCAAGACCGGCCGCAACCGCCTGGTCTTTACCGAGATTCCCTACATGGTCAACAAGGGCACCCTGCAGGAGAAGATCGCCCAGCTCGTCAACGACAAACGCATCGAGGGCATCTCGGATATGCGCGATGAGTCCAACCAGAAGGGCATCCGTCTGGTCATCGAGCTCAAGAAGGGCGTCATTCCGCAGGTCGTGCTCAACAACCTGTATAAGTACACCTCGCTGCAGACGACCTTTGGCGCCAACAACCTGGCACTCGTCAACGGCGTTCCCAAATGCCTGAGCCTGCGCGAGATGCTGCAGCACTACATCGACCACCAGGTCGACGTCGTCACCCGCCGCACCCGCTTCGACCTTAAGAAAGCCCAGGCCCGCGCTCATATCCTCGAGGGTTACCTGATGGCCCTTGACCATATCGACGAGGTCATTAGCATCATCCGCTCCTCGCAGACCGACTCCGAGGCCAGCAGCCGCCTGATCGAGCGCTTTGGCTTTACGCCCGAGCAGACCACGGCCATCCTCGAGATGAAGCTGCGCCGCCTGACCGGCCTGGAGCGCGACAAGATCCAAGAAGAGTTGGACGGCCTGCGCCGCGCCATCGCCTACTACGAGGACCTGCTGGCGCACGAGGAGAAGATCCTGGGCGTCATCAAGGAAGAGATGCGCGAGATCTCCAAGAAGTTTGGCGACAAGCGCCGCACCGAGATCAGCCAGGTTGAGAAGGACCTGGATGTCGAGGACCTCATCGCCGACGAGGATATGGTCGTGACCATCACCCACACCGGCTACGTTAAGCGTATCCCGGTGGCTGCCTACCGTGCCCAGAAGCGCGGTGGCAAGGGCGTGTCGGGCGTCAACCTCAAAGAGGATGACGTTATCGATGAGATGTTCATCGCGTCCACGCACGAGTACGTGCTGTTCTTCTCGAGCAAGGGCAAGGTCTATCGTCTGAAGGTGCACGAGCTGCCGGTGGGTACGCGCCAGGCGCGCGGTACCGCGATCGTCAACCTGCTGCCCTTCGAGGAGGGCGAGAAGATCGCGAGCGTCATCAGCTGCCGCGAGTTCCCGGCCGACGAGTACCTGATGTTTGCCACAAAGAGCGGCATGGTCAAGAAGACCGTGATGAGCGCATATGACCGCAGCCGTCGCGACGGCCTGATCGCTATCAACCTGCGTGACGACGACGCGCTGCTGAATGTGCGCCGCGTGCGCGAGGGCGACAAGATTATCCTGGCCACCACCGCAGGCAAGGCGATCATGTTCTCCGAGGAGCAGGTGCGCGCCACCGGCCGCGATACCAGCGGCGTTCGCGGTATCGGTATGAAGGACGGCGTGAGCGTTCTGGGCATGGAAGTCACTAACGGCAACGGTGATCTGTTCGTCATCACCGAGCGCGGCTACGGCAAGCGCACGCCGGTCGCGGACTACCCGGAGCAGAATCGCGGCGGCCAGGGCGTCTACACCATTCAAATGACCGAGCGCAAGGGCAACCTCGCGGCAATGAAGACGGTGGGCCCGCAGCACGAGCTGTTCATCGTGACGGAGGGCGCGACGGTCATTCGCGTTAAGACCGACGAGATCAGCCAGACTGGCCGCGCCACCCAGGGCGTCAAGATGATGACCGTCGACGACAACGACCGCATCTGCGCCGTAGCTCGCATGACAGCCGCCAAAGAGAAGCCCGAGGGCGAAGGTGCCGAGGCCGCAGCCGACACCGAAGAGACCCCAGTCGACCTAGGCGACGGCAACGACATGCCAGAAGATCTCCTCGACGAGTAAGAGGAACTAGCTGGTAGAAAATATCAGACCCCATATATCGGCGGTCGGCGCACCTGCGCGCCGACCGCTTTTTTGACAATTTTGGACCCACGTTCGCCCCGGCCGCGCGGCGGCATATGAAGTCGATCGCGAGTTCCGCACGAGCCGGAGAGCACTTAATGTGCTCTCCGTGCGAG
>CABSZR010000144.1 GCA_902482185.1 uncultured Collinsella sp.
GGCCGAGGCTAAGAAGAAGGCCGAGCAGGAGCGCCTTGCCCGCGAGAAGGAGGAGGCTGCCCGCGAGGCCCAGCGCCGCGCCGTCCCCGCTTCCGACTCCGGTTCGCGCTTCCGCTCGCTGCTCGACCAGATCGCCGCACAGGAGACCGTGCTCAAGGAGAAGAAGGACGCCGAGAACAAGGCCAAGGCCGAGCGCGCCGCCGAGCGCGGTAACCGTCGCGGCAACAACGACCGTCGCGGTGGCCGTCGTAATGATCGCAACGCCTCCGATAACAATTCCGGGCGCAACGCCTCCGAGAGCCGTCCGCATAGCCATCGCACCAACGCCAGCAACAATGTCGCTGCCGGCATGGACTTCCCCAACCCCGACAAGCAGGGCAAGGGCAAAAAGCGCAAGGGCGGCCACAGCAACGAAGAGGACCACTACAGCCGCATGGCGCGCGAGGCCGAGGAGTACAGCCGTGAGAAGGTGCTCGAGGAGGCTCGTGCCGCCGTCGAGGAGGCCTCTCGCGAGTCCACCGGTCGTCGTAAGAAGCGCAAAGAGAAGCGCGAGCGCGAGGCTGCAAAGGCTCAGGAGGAGCGCAAGATTGAGGAGGCGCTGGCCCAGGGCGTGAACCCCGAGGACCTCGACGCCATCAAGGTCTCCCAGGGCGTTACGGTCCAGGAGCTCGCCGAGGCGCTCGACGTTCCGGCCAACGACATCATCAAGCGCCTGTTCCTGCTGGGCACGCCGCTCACCATGACGCAGTCCATGTCCGACGACCTCGTCGAGCTCGTTGCCGACGACCTGGGCCGTCAGATTAAGATCATCACCCCCGAGGAGGAGAACACCTTCTCGTTCTACGACGATCCCGCCGACCTTAAGCCGCGCGCCCCGGTCGTCACCGTCATGGGTCACGTCGACCACGGCAAGACGTCGCTGCTCGACGCCATTCGTCACACCGGCGTCGCTGCCGGCGAGGCGGGCGGCATTACGCAGGCCATCGGCGCTTCGCAGGTCATGATCAACGACCGCAAGATCACCTTCATCGATACCCCCGGTCACGCGACCTTTACGGCCATGCGTGCCCGCGGCGCCAAGGTGACCGACATCGTCATTCTGATCGTGGCTGCCGACGACGGCGTCATGCCTCAGACCATCGAGTCGATCAACCACGCCAAGGCCGCCGGCGTACCCATCGTCGTCGCCGTCAACAAGATCGATAAGCCGGGTGCCAACCCCGACCGCGTGCGCCAGGAGCTCACCGAGTACGGCATCATCCCCGAGGAGTGGGGCGGACAGAACATGTTCGTCAACATTTCGGCCAAGCAGAAGATCGGTATCGACGACCTGCTCGAGACCGTGCTGCTCCAGGCCGACGTGCTCGAGCTCAAGGCCAACCCCGACACCTTTGCCTCCGGTAACGTCCTCGAGGCCAAGCTCGACAAGGGCCGCGGTTCGGTTGCCACGGTGCTCGTGACCCGCGGTACCCTGCACGTGGGCGATACGCTGGTTGCCGGCCTTACCTATGGCCGCGTTCGCGCCATGCTCGACCCCAAGGGCAACGCCGTCACCGAGGCCGGTCCCTCCGACGCCGTTGAGATCCTGGGCCTGCAGTCCGTGCCCAACGCCGGCGACGAGTTCCGCGTGTTCGAGGACGAGCGTGAGGCTCGCGCCCTGGCCGATGAGCGTTCGCTCAAGGCCCGTATCGAGGAGCAGAGCCGCGTGAAGCACGTCACGCTCGAGAACCTCTTCGAGACCATCGCCGACGCCGAGGTCAAGGAGCTCAACCTGATCATCAAGGCCGACGTCCAGGGTTCCATCGAGGCCCTTCAGGACTCGCTCGACAAGATGGACCAGTCCGAGGTGCGCATCAACACGATCCACTCCGCGGTCGGTGCCATCAATGAGACCGACGTCGTCCTGGCAGACGCCTCCAATGCCATCATCATTGGCTTTGGCGTGCGCCCCGACGGCAAGGCCCGCTCCGCTGCCGAGCGCGAGGGCGTCGAGATCCGTTGCTACGACGTCATCTACAAGTGCCTCGAGGAGCTCGACGCTGCCCGTATCGGCATGCTTAAGCCCACCGAGGTCGAGGTCTCCACGGGTACCGCGACCGTCCTGGACACCTTCAAGGTGCCCAAAGTCGGCATTGCCGCCGGTGTTCGCGTCGAAGAGGGCGAGATCGCCGCGACCGATTCCGTGCGCCTGGTGCGCGACGGTATCGTGGTCTTCAACGGCAAGATTGCCTCGATGCGTCACTACAAGGATGAGGCTAAGAGCCTCAAGAGCGGTTCCGAGGGCGGCATAGGCCTGGAGAACTTCCAGGACATCAAGCCCGGCGACCAGATCGAGGGTTACCGCATCGACCAGGTTGCCCGTACCGAGTAGGGGGTAGCGCTATGAAGCAAACGCAGGCAACCCGCCGTCTGGGCGAGCAGCTTCGCGAGAAGCTTGGTTATATCCTGCTCTTTGAGGTTTCCGATCCGCGCCTCGACCTGGTTACCCTGACTGCGGTCGAGGTCGCGGTGGACCGTTCGTTCGCGCGCGTGTACGTGTCGTGCGATGCGAGCCGCTACGACGAGGTCATGGAGGCGCTCGCCAGCGCCAAGGGCCGTATTCGCAGCCTGTTGGCTCGCTCGCTCGATTGGCGTGTCACGCCCGAACTCGATTTTCGCATCGATCGCTCGACCGATGAGGCCGAGCGCATCACGCGTGCGCTGGAAAACGTTCCGGCCACGCTGGCGATCGAAAAGGACGAGGACGGCTATCCCATAGCGGATGCCGCCCAGGAGGCAGCTTTAGATGACTAATTCCGCTGATCTCGCCGCTGGCGAGTCTGCAGATATTACGCGACGCATCCTCGAGCTCATCGAGGGTGCGTCCTCCATTGCGATTTCGGGACATACGTCTCCCGATGGTGACGCCCTGGGCTCCGTGCTGGGTCTGGGCTTATCGCTTATGAAGTTTTTCCCCAACAAGGACATTGCGCTGCTGCTGGCAGACGATGATCCGGTGCCGCGCATCTACCGCTTTATGGAGGGCGCCGATCGCTTGGTGCCCGCATCTGCGTATACCGGCAATCCGGACCTGTTTATCTCGGTGGATGTGCCGGTCGTCGAGCGCCTCAACAACTCGGCCGAGGTACTTCGTCGCTCCAAGCATGTGGTGTGCTTCGATCACCATCCGGCGCGCGAGGAGTTTACCGAGCTGAGCCTGAGGCGTGTCGATGCCGCGGCCTGCGCCATGATTATCGACCGTTTCTTGGATAATTGCGGCATCGTCGCCCGTGATGGCGTTGCGACTTGCTTGCTGTGCGGCTTGGTGACCGACACCGGTCGTTTCCAGTACCAGAACGCCGATGCTGCCGCGTTCCACGCGGCTTCGCGCCTGGTAGCACATGGTGCCGATCCGGCTCGTGTCGCGCTCGAGGTCTACCAGAGCATGCGCGTCGAGTTTTTGCACCTCAAGTCTATTGTCATGGGCCGTATTAAGACGGTCGCGCACGGGCGCGTGGCGTATAGCTATGCCTTCCAGAGCGACCTTGAGGCCTGCGGCGTCACCTCGGATGAATGTGACGGTCTGGTCGATGTGGTGCGTTCAGTGATGGGCGTTGAGGTCTGCCTGTTCCTAAAGGGCATCGAGGGCGATACCAAGGTGCGCGGCAACCTGCGCTCCAAGGGTGACCTCGATGTGTCCGAGATCGCTGCCAACTTTGGCGGTGGCGGGCATCATGCCGCCGCCGGCTTTTCCAACAACGGAACGATTCGCGAGACGCTCGCCGTGGCACTTCCCATGCTGGCCGAGCTGGTGGGGGAGGATCCCGCTTCGGTGACCGTCGAGCTCTAACTTTTTGGATGGTACATGGCTCGTCGTACGCCTTCTCAATTGAATATGCTGCTCGCCGTCGATAAACCGGTGGGCTGCACGTCCCACGACGTGGTTTCGCAATGCCGACACGCCCTCCATGAGCGGCGCGTCGGTCATGCCGGCACGCTCGACCCCATGGCATCCGGCGTCATGGTGGTGGGCGTGGGTCAGGCCACGCGTCTGCTGGGCATGCTCACCCTCGACACGAAAAGCTACGTCGCCGACATTTCGTTTGGTGCCGAGACCAATACCGATGATGCGGTGGGCGAGGCGGTCCGCACGGTGGCTGTTGCCAACGAGCTCCGCGATCCTGCCTATGCCCGTGAGCACTTGGCCGCCATGCTGGGTCCGCAGATGCAGGTGCCGCCGGCGTTTTCGGCTATCTCGGTCAATGGCGTTCGCGCCTATAAGAGTGCTCGCGAGGGCAATGCGGTAGACTTGCCCCCGCGCCCCGTCGAGGTCTATGCCGCCGACCTGATCGCCGTGAGCGGCGAGGGCGAAACGTGCGTCTGGACCGTGGCGTTTTCGGTAAGCAAGGGCACCTACATTCGCGCGCTCGCTCGCGATCTTGGTCGCGCCTGCGATAGTGCTGCGCATATTTCCGCGCTGCGCCGTACGGCCTCCGGCGTTGTTTCCATTGGCGCCTGTCATGCGGTAGAGGAGCTTTCTGCCGAGACCGCTGCCGGTTTCGCTCTGGATCCCATCGCCGCTCTTGGTGCCACGCGAGTCGATTTGCCGGGTAA
>CABSZR010000145.1 GCA_902482185.1 uncultured Collinsella sp.
CTGCAATGCTCCTCATGAACAGCCGCCTCAATAACAAAAGCCCCCGCGGCCGAAGCGGACCGCGGGGGCAACAGACCTGCAAGAGTTAACTCAAGTCCTCGCCATTTGATGCAATGACCTTTTGATACCAGTAGAAGCTGTCCTTTCGGTAGCGATCGAACGTGCCTTTGCCCGTATCATCGGCATCGACATAAACAAAGCCATAGCGCTTCTTCATCTGCCCCGTCGAGGCCGACACCAAATCGATACAGCCCCACGGCGTGTATCCCATCAGGTCAACACCGTCCTCGACAATTGCATCGCGCAGCGCAAGAATATGCCTTCGCAGGTAATCAATATGATACGCATCGTGGACTTTGCCGTCTTCCAGCGCATCGAGTCCGCCCACACCGTTCTCAGCGATAAAGAGCGGAAGATGGTAACGATCGTGGTAGCCGGCAAGCGTCACGCGCAAACCCAGCGCATCGATCTGCCATTTCCAGGCAGTCTCTTTATCCTTGAGGTACGGATTGCGCAGCGTCGGGAACACGTTGCCCTCCGCCTTCTCGGCGATCACCTGATCATCGGCGCACACCAAGCGCGAGCAATAGTACGAGAACGAGATGAAGTCGACGGTATGCTCGGCCAGATACTCCGTATCGCCCGGCTCAAAGGGCACGTGAACACCCTCTTTCTCGAGCGCACGCAGCTTCCAAGTAGGATAGGCGCCCGCAGCCATCACGTCTGTGTAGAAGTAGCGGCCGCGGTCCTCCTCATACGCAAGCCATACGTCCTCGGGCGCACAACGGTACGGATAGGTCGCACCGGCAGCGATCATGCAACCCACCTTGTTTGCGGGATCGATCTTGTGCAGGATCTCGACAGCGTGAGCGCTCGCCATAAACATATGGTGCGAGAACGCCGCGGTCACGGCTGCACGGTCACGCTCATCCTCGAGCGTGACGCCCGCGTTGAGATAGGACAGCGCCACGCTGTTGATCTCGTTGAACGTAAGCCAATAACGCACGAGGCCCTGGTACGCGCGTCCGACGGTCTCGACGTAGTGCGCATACCGCTCGATCATCTCTCGGCTTTGCCAGCCACCATAGCGCTCGACCAGAGCCAACGGATAGTCGTAGTGCGACAGCGTCACAAGCGGCTCGATTCCATGCTCGCGCAGCGCCTCGAATACCTGACGGTAAAACTCCAAGCCCTCACCGTTGGGCTCGGCCTCCATCCCTGTGGGAAAAATACGGCTCCAGCAAATTGAAAGACGCAGGCACTTAAAGCCCATCTCGGCAAAGAGCTCGACATCCTCGTGCCAATGATGGAAGAAGTCGTTGCCCCAGCGGCATGGATACAGCCTGTCCGGATCGTCCACGGGCTTTTGCCTGCCAAACATTACATCCCAGCGGTCGGAACCCTGTGGGATCAGGTCGGAGTGCGACATGCCGCGGCCGCCCTCGTTCCAGCCCCCTTCGGCCTGGTTGGCGGCGAGGGCACCACCCCACAAAAAGCCCTCGGGCATACCGGCGGCAGACGTTCTGTCAAAGTAACTCATGCTACTCAGCATCCTCGGCAGAAGCTGCCGCGGCGTTCTCCTGCTCCTGAGCCAGGAGCTGGTTATCGTACACCTTAAAGAACGGGTACCAGACCACAGCCATGACCACGATCAAAACGATCGTAAATACCCAGATGCGCGGGTCGAGGCACTGGATAAAGCCCTGAACGAAGATGGGGAACGTGCCGCTCACCAAGATGTAGAAGTTAGAGACAAGACCCAGTGAGACCGCACCCCAATACAGCAGGGCCGAGATCATGCCGCCTAGCACAAACGGAATCATGAGGATCGGGTTGAAGATGATGGGCGCGCCGAAGATCGCGGGCTCGGAGATACGGAAGAAGCTCGGCACGATGGATGCCTTGCCAAATGCCTTGAGCTGCTGCGACTTTGCCCTAAACGCGCAGAGCGCCACAAAAGAGAACGTATTGCCCGTGCCGCCGATGAGGTTGATGGCCAACGACATGAGCACCGGGTGGAACTCAAGCGGCTGCCCGGCAGCATAGAGCGAGGCGTTGGCGGCAAAGGCGGCAAGCGAGACCGGGGCGGTGATGGGCATTACGATCATGTTGCCGTGGACGCCAAAGCACCAAAACAGCAGCGTCATGAAGCAGATAAGCAGTGCGCCGGGCACAGAGTCAACTGCGACGGAAAGCGGGGCAGCGAGCAGCTTCTCGATAACCGAGGGGATGGACAGCGCGGGATCGATCATCTGGATCAGCAGGTTGCCGCCAAAGAAGATGAGGATGTTGGCGAGCATAGGCACGATGGCGCCAAAGGTTTCGGACAAAAACGGCGGCACGCCATCGGGCATCTTGATGGTGATGCCCTTGGTCTGGCAGAAGCGCGTGACCTCGACGGAGACCAAGGCAACGATGATGGCGGTAAACAGGCCCTGCGCACCCAGATAGGTGCAGGGGACCGCCTGGAGCACGGACTCATCAGCAAGCTGGTAGTAGGACGACGGCGCCGCGGCGATCAGGAACATCACCAGCGAGGTCATACCGGCGTTAAGCTTGGGCATCTTGTAGGTGCCCGCCAGGTTATAGGCGATTGCGAACGTCACGATCACCGACAGTATGCCCATCGTCATATTGAAGGGGATGAGCAGCGTGAGCTTATTGGCCGTCGCAAAATCGAGCCAAGGGCCAAAGACGGACCAGAACCCGCCCTGCGCCACCAGGTCGGCCGTGACCGGCGGGTTGGCGATGATCATAAAGACGGCAGAGACCAAGATGAAGCTGATCGCGCTCATAAAGCCCTTTTGCATGGAGGCAAAGTGGCGCTCGGTGCCGCAGAAATTGGCGATAGGGGTCAGTTTTTCCTGAAGCAGGGTCATTAACTTTTCCATGGTCGCCTCCTAGCCCAACAGCGACTGGGCGAGTGCCAGCACATTGGCGGCGTTGCCCATGCCGTAGTCCTGTGCGGGGATGACCGCGGTCGGCTTACCGCTCCCCTGCTTGACGGTGTTGAGCTGGTAGGACACCTGCGGCCCCAAGAGCAGCACGTCATAATTGGCGCACGTCTCCTGATACTCGCCGATACCCACCGCATCGATATCGAGCTCGATGCCGTTTTGCTCCGCATATTTCTCGAGTTTCTTCATCAGAATGCTTGTAGACAGACCAGCTGCGCAAACAAGAAGGATCTTCATAAGGGATTCCCTTCGCATTGATTGGTTGGATAGTCACCGCACGCCGCTAGGCGTTCTTGGTTGCAGTGCACTCATACAGGCAGATCAGCTCCTGCACGAGCTCCTGAGCAAGCATGGAGCACATGAGGTGGTCCTGAGCATGGACCAGCAACACATCCACCGACAGATGCTCGCCCGCTGCCTCAGTCGAAAGCAGCTGCGTTTGGATGTGGTGAGCCTTGATTCCCGCATCCTTTGACTGCTTCATGAGTTTGGCGGCGGCGTCAAAATCCCCCGCTTTTGCCTTTTCAAGGGCTTCGAAGGCAAGGCTGCGTGCCTCTCCCGCTGCAGCGACCAGCTGAAACGAAACCATCTCGGTTCCCTGATCGTCCATAACGGTCTCCTCTCCCGTGATGTTTGGTTTGTACTTGAATATTCGAAACGCCTATCTCCCGCCCGCAATCCTCGAGGTTTATTGCAGGTAGACAGACAGGGTTATCGACAAAAGAAGTCTTAAGCCGTATGCGCTTGCACAAGCGCCATCAGCTCATGCCAGGACCGGCGCTCGCGTAGGCGCTCGACCCCCTGGCGGTCCATAAAGATCTCGGCGAGCAGTGAGCTCAAGATCCGCGCCTCATCGCCGCCCGACCGGGCAAACGACACCATAAAGACGATATCGACCTCATGGCCGTATTCGTCCCAAAGAATGGGATGTTCGAGCAGGCCCACGGTAACAAAGGCCTCGGCGCTCAAGGGATGCATCCCATGGGGCATGGCTACCCCATTGCCAAACGAGGTGGCGCTCGCGCTCTCGCGCTCGGCGACCTCTTGGGCAAACTGGGCATCGACACGGCCGCTCTCGACGGCGCGCTCGGAGAGATATCGGAGAACGGCCTGCTTCGACGACGCCTCAACGCGGTTGAAGAACAGGGCACGGCTAAAGAAAGAGCTCACGGAGTCCGATTGCGCAGTGTCGTCGCTCAGCACCTTGCGGATAGCGTTGACATCGCTCGTCTCCAAGAAGAAATCGGCCTCGCGGACGGGCACGGGCAACTTGACGTTGAGCGGCACCGTTGTGAACACGTAGTCGATGTGCGAAAAATCGAACGTTCCCACGCGGGCGACATCGCATGTCTCAATCGAATCGATATACATGCCAAACTGCTTGCGGTACTGGTGCTCGAGCATACGGGCGCTTCCCGCTCCCGAGGCGCACACGATCAGGATGCGTTTGCGACGCGGCTGGTCGGCTTGCTGCTCGAGGGCCAGGGCAAATGCCATGGCGATGTAGCCGAGCTCTTCATCAGAGGGCTGGCTGCCAAAATGACGCTCGAGTACCTGCGAGGTGCCAGCTGCCATCGAATAGGCCAACGGAAACCTCGTCTTGATATCGGACAGCATGGGGT
>CABSZR010000146.1 GCA_902482185.1 uncultured Collinsella sp.
ATAAAGATCTCCACACGGTCGCCGCCCGGGTTAGCGGTGAGCACCGTGGCCAGGCGCGCCATATTGCCCTGGCTAAAGCGGCTGTTGGGCACCATGACCTCAAACACCTTGGGCTTGTTGTTCTCCTCGTTGAGCTCAAGCGGCACGATCTCCTGCGCGATGATCTGGTCGCCGCGGTCCGAGCGCTCGAGTTTGCCCTTGATGCGCACAAAGGCGTCGGACAGCTGCGCACCGGTCTCGGGATCGACCTCGCCGTACAGGTACCCCTCGGCCTCCTTGTAGGTCTTGGGGAACACCACGACGGTGGCCTCGCCTTCCATGTCCTCGAGCTGCACGATGCCCATGGGGTCGCCGTTTTTGGTCACGCGCTTGGACACGCTCGAGACCATGCCGGCCCACCACAGCGCTTTGCCCTCGGGAATCTCCTGGTTGATGGTGCCGCCCGTAGGATTCTGAACTTCGTAGCCGGTGTCGATCTGCGAGAACGAAAAGTCGCGCGCTTTGCTGAGCGCATACTCAAACGGGCGCAGCGGGTGGTCCGAGACATAGATGCCCAGAACCTCCTTCTCCTGGCTCAGCTTAAGGTGGCGGTCCCATTCCTGGCCGTCCGGATCGGGCACGCTGACCTCAAAGCCCGAGCCCTCAACATCACCAAACATGTCGAAGAACGAGGTCTGGCCGCTCGCGCGGTCCTTCTGGCGCTTTATCGCGGCGTCGATGATGTTCTCGGGGTTGTTCTTGTCCACAAAGTGCATCATCTGGCGGCGCGGATAGCCCGTGGAGTCGAAGGCACCTGCCTTGATCAGCGATTCGATCACGCGGCGGTTGGCCTGGCTCGAGTCCACGCGCTCGACAAAGTCGTGCAGCGTCTTAAACGGGCCGCCCGCCTCGCGCTCGGCGATAATCGCCTGCGCCACGCCGGTGCCCACGCCGCGGATGCCGGCCAGACCAAAGCGCACGCCTTCCTTGGTAGCCGTGAACTCGGTGCCGGACTCGTTGACATCTGGCGAAAGCACGGGGATGCCGTCGTGACGGCATGCCGAGACGTAGTGCACGATCTTGTCGGTCTTGCCCGTGTAGGACGTCAGAACGGCCGCCATGTACTCGTGCGGATAGTGCGCCTTGAGCCATGCCGTCTGCATAACCAGGATGGCGTAGCCGGCGGAGTGCGACTTGTTGAAGGCGTAGGACGCGAACTCGAGAACATCGTCCCAAATCTTCTGGGCGACCTCGCGCGTGTAGTTGTTCTTGATAGCGCCGTTCATCCAGTGGTCGTAGGTGGTCTCGTCCGAGCCATCCTCCCAGTGGAGCACCGTCGACGTGAGCAGCTTGATCTTTTTCTTAGCCACGGGCTTACGGATACGCGAGTCCGACTCGCCCTTGGAGAAGCCGCACATCTCGACGGAGATGAGCATAACCTGCTCCTGGTAGACCATGGTGCCGTAGGTTTCGCCCAGGATGTCGTCCAGACGGTCGTCGTAGGAGACGGCCGGCTCCTTGCCGTTCATACGGTTGATGTAGGACGAGACCATGCCGGCGCCTAGCGGGCCCGGACGGTACAGGGCGATCAATGCCACGACGTGCTTGTACTCTGTGGGCTTCATGTTCTTGATCGTGGCCGTCATGCCGGCGGACTCGACCTGGAAGACGCCGGCGGTGTGACCGGAGCCCATGAGCTTAAAGATTTCGGGATCGTCAAAGGGAATCTCTTCCTCTTTGATGTCGATGCCGAAGTTCTTTTTGATGTTGGCCTTGGCCTTGGAGATAACCGTCAGCGTGCGCAGGCCCAAGAAGTCCATCTTGAGCAGGCCCATGTCGGCGACGGTATGGCCCTCGTACTGGGTAATCTCGACGCCGCCCTTGGTGTCGAGCTTGGTGGGCACGTGCTCGTTGACGGGGTCGCGGCAGATCAGAACGGCGCACGCGTGCACGCCCTCGCCACGGGTGAGGCCCTCGATCGAGAGCGCCGTGTCGATGATGCGGCGAGCGTCGTCGTCCTTTTTATAGGCCTCGGCAAAGTCGGGGTTAAACAGATCCTCTTTGCCGGGTTGCTTTTCGAGCACCTGCTTGAGCTTGACCTTGGGGTCGCTCGAGACCATCTTGGACAGGCGCTGGCCCATGTAGACCGGGTAGTCCAGAACGCGCGCGGCATCATTGATGGCCTGCTTGGCCTTGATGGTCGAGTAGGTGATGACGTGGGTGACCTTCTCGGGGCCGTAGAGCTGGCGAACGTGCTCCACGACCTCGAGGCGCCGCTCATCGTCGAAGTCCATATCGATATCGGGCATCTCGGTACGCTGCGGGGACAGGAACCTCTCGAACATCAGGCCGTTCTCGAGCGGGTCGAACGCGGTGATGTTCATGGCGTAGGCGACGATAGCGCCGGCGGCCGAGCCACGGCCGGGGCCGACGCCGATGCCGTTGTCCTTGGCCCATTGCACGTACTCGGCAACGATCAAGAAGTAGGCGGCAAATCCCTTGTCGCAGATGACCTTGTATTCGTACTCAAAGCGCTCTTTGATGTTGACGCCACCGATCTCGCGCGTGGCCCAGTCGTCACCGTAGTGCTGGCGCAGGCCCTTCTCGCACTCGCGGCGGAACTGGCTCTCGTGCGTCTCGCCGGGATCGAGCAGCGGGAAGCGCGGCAGGATGATGGAATCCCAGTCCAGCTCCACGTAGCACTTGTCGGCGATCTCGAGTGTGTTGTCGCAGGCCTCGGGGCAATACGGGAACATCGCCCGCATCTCCTCCTCGGTCTTCATATAAAACTCCGAGCCGGTCATGCGCATGCGGTTGGGGTCGTCGACCTTGGCGTTCATGCCAATGCACATGATGACGTCCTGCACGGGCGCGTCCTCGCGGCGCAGGTAGTGGAAATCGTTGGTGGCGATGACCTTGACGCCCACCTGCTTGGCGATATCGATGAGCGTGCGGTCCATCTGCTCGTCGGTCAGGCCGTTGTCGGTGGTGATGCCGTGTTCCTGGATCTCGATGTAGAAGTCGCCGGGCTCGAAGGTATCACGGAAGGTCTCGGCCCACTTGATGGCGCCTTCCATGTCGCCGCGGTCGATGTATTTGGGGATGATGCCCGCGATACAGGCGCTCGTACAGATCATGCCCTTGGCATGGCGGCGCAGGTTGTCGAGCGTCACACGCGGCTTGTAGTAAAAGCCCTGCACGGCGGCCTCGGAGACCGTCTGCATCAGGTTGACGTAGCCCTCCTGGTCCTTGGCCAGAAGGATCATGTGGTAGAGCTCGGGCTTGTGGTCGCGGGCGAGCGTCTCGTCCGGCGTAAAGTAGACCTCGCAGCCAAAGATGGGTTTAATGACCAGGGGCGGCTTGAGCTCGTCGATGTTGCCCTTCTCGTCCCACATGGCCATGTCCTTCACATACTGGGCATGCTCGCGCGGGTTTGCCTCGGGGTCGGGCTCCACCAGCTCGTCGCGACGATCCTTTTCCAAGAAGGCCTTGTCGTGGCTCCATGTCTTGTACTCGGGCGTGTTGTGGTTGACGGCGTCGCAGGCCAGCGCCAGGTCGGGCACGCCATACATGTAGCCGTGGTCGGTAATGGCCACAGCGGGCATGCCAAGCTCAACGGCACGGTTGACCATATCCTGGATACGGGTTGCGCCGTCGAGCATGGAGAAAACAGTGTGGTTGTGCAGATGGACAAATGCCATGTGATGAGCTCCGATGCGGGTTCGTGTTCTGACTGAACGATTTTACCCCACGGCACGGACAGCACCCGAACCTAGCCAAACCCACACGGCTCCTCTTGAGTTGCGGTGAAATGCGGACTGTTTGGCGGCTTTTTTGGCCAAAACAGTCCGTATTCCACCGCAAGTTATTGAGGGTTAGAGGTTGTAGGTGACCACTTGAGGTTCGGCGGGTTCGACGAAGATGGTTGGATCCGGCTGCTCCACGCGGACGAACTTGACGGTCACGACCTCAAAGCCCGCCTTGTGCAGAACGTCGGCGTAAACGCGCGCCTGCAAGGCGTGTTTCTCGAGCAGCTGCTCCGGCGTCTCGTCCGGCGTGCCGCCCGTCTTGTAGTCGATGACCAGCGCGCATGACGAATCCGCCGGGTTCGTCGCCAAAGCGTCGATGGCGCCCTCGGCATAAGCACCGTAGCGAGCGATGTCCTCGTCCTCGCAGCCCAGTGAAAAGAACGGCACCTCGGCGCGAACGCACGGCCACGCGAGCAGGTCGGCACGAACAGCCGACTTGAGCCAGCGGTCCAGGGCAACGTCGAAGCGCTGGCGCTGCTCCGGCGTCAGGCACCACAGGCGCGCCAGCGCATCGGCACGCTCAGCGGGCAGTGCATCGGCACCCATCTCGATGAGCCACTGGCAGGCGGCGTGGAAGGCCGAGCCCAGCGCCATGGGATTGCCGGCGGGCTCGACAGCGGCCACGTCTGCATCCGTCATCTCCGAGCCATCCGACTCTGCATCATCGCCGGACTCGTCCATGGGAACACAAGCCTCGGCGGCATGGTCTTCCGTCTCGGCATGGAGTGCCGCGGCGATTGACGAGTAGCTATACGAGTCACGCGCCGGGAACGGACAGATGCCCATG
>CABSZR010000147.1 GCA_902482185.1 uncultured Collinsella sp.
GACCCATGCCGCTAATGCGGACCTCGTCGCCATCGTGCGTGCCGGCGGGAAACTCAATCGTCTGCTCGGAGGTTACGCGAGTACGACCGCTGCCACCGCAATCGGGGCACGGATCGGCAACGACCTTGCCGGAACCGCCGCACTCGGGACAAACCGTCTGAAACGTGCCCGCACCAAACAGGAAGGACAGGTCGACATCGATATGGCCGCGACCACCGCAGCTCGGACAGGTATGTGCATGCTCGGACGAAACAGAGCCCGAACCGCCGCAGTGACCACAGGTATCGAAGCGCGTATAGCGGACGGTCTTGCGGGCACCGCCCTTGGCCTCCTTGGCGTCGAGCTTAATATCGACGACCACGTTGGCGCCGTTCTCGGGATTATAGGCAGCCTGCCCGCGACGCGGCTGACCCCAGGCGCCACCAAAGGGAAAGCCGCCCTCAAAGGGATTACCATAGCCTGCGCTCCCGGCGTAGCCGCCGCCATAGGGCGAAGCCGTAGGAGCGCCGGCGAAGGGGTTGCCCGAGCGCATGGCGTCGTAGCGTGCACGCTTCTGCTCGTCCGAAAGCACGGCGTAGGCCTCGGAAACCTCTTTAAACTTTTCCTCGGCATCAGGTTCTTTGTTGACGTCCGGATGGAGCTTGCGGGCCTTTTGCTGGAAGGCCTTCTGTATATCACGCGAGGTGGCGTCCATGGAGACACCCAAAATCTCGTAGTAATCTTTTTCGTTCATCGTCGCCATGCGCGGCAACCTCCTGCTCACAGCAGCGTATATATTGCGGTAATTCTACCCGAGCGGCCTAGGCTAGACCCCAAAACAGCTCGAACAGCACATTTCCATCGAGCCAGCCCAAGTGAGTGGGCGCTAAACGAGCACGGACGCGACCTGCGATAACGTCTTTCGAGGTGACGCGCCCCGCATGTCCTTCAATATGATCGGGCACCCAGGTGGCAAGGCCCAACTCGACCGCACGGTCGCAGGCCGCCGCCAACTCATCTGCAGCGATCACGCTTGCCGAGCGAACCAACAGATCGGGCCCAATGCCACGCGTCATGCGGCAGGCGAGCATCAAATCCTCGGCCGCAGCCTCGCGCTGCGACAGATACTCGGCATCAAACGTCGTCGCGGCATCGTCGCGTTGCACCAAGCGCACGCGATACGCATCGCCGCGAGCAAGCACGTCGGGAAACAGCCCGGCCAAGCGATCGAAATCCTCGGCGTCGAGCATACCGGCGGCAGAGCGGCCCAAACCCAGATAGCCCTGTCCGGTCCAATAGGCAATGTTGTGGGCGCACTCATGGCCGTCGAGCGCGTAGCTTGCCACCTCATACGGGTGATAGCCGGCCGCACTCAGGCGCTCACGCGCCGCATCCATGCATGCAGCCTGAAAATCCTCGTCGGGCTCGAGCGACTCGTCGCGACACGCCATGCGATAGAGCGGCGTGCCCTCCTCGAGCGTGAGCGGGTACACCGACACATGATGCGGCGCCGCCGCCAACACGCCATCGAGTGTGCGCTGCCAGCTTAGGTCGGTCTGCCCGGGAAGGCCGCACATCAGGTCGCACGACACGACAAGCCCAGCGTCCTTGACCGTCGTGATGGCAGCGAGCGCCCGATCGGCATCGTGAATGCGGCCGATGGCGGTAAGTTCGGCGTTATCGAGCGTTTGCACGCCCAGAGAGACGCGCGTGACACCCACCCCGGCAAGCGCAGTGGCAAGCTCTGCGGTCAGCGATTCGGGATTGGCCTCGCAGGTAAACTCAACAGGCTTGCACCACGCAGAGATACGCCGGGCAAATTCTACCAAACGCTCCCCCGCCAGCGACGGCGTGCCGCCGCCAACATAGACGGTGCGGATCTGTGCAAGCGCGCCTGCGTCGCCAAAAGCATCGAGGCGCGCATACAACTGCTCAAAATAGGTATCGAGCGCAACGCTCATGTTGCACGGAGCAAAACTGCGTGAGTCAAAGTCACAGTACCGGCATTTTTGGGCGCAAAACGGCACATGCACGTACAGCGCGGTAACGACCACCGTTAGGCCTCCAACGGATGAGCGGGCACCGACTCGCCGGCGGCAAGTGCGGCCTCACAGGCCACCACATCGTGCTCGATATCATCGACCAGTGCCATGAACTCCTCGTATGTGGAGCAACGCACCACCTGAGCGCGCCAGGCGGCAGCATGGGGCATGCCCTTTAGATACCAGCTTGCGTACGTGCGGGCACGCGACATGAGCGGCAACAGCTCGTGCGTGAGCGTCAGGTGCTCGCGCAGGGCATCCAGGCGCTCAACCGAGGAGCGAGAAGGAACCGGCGTGCCATCGAGTGCAAGGGCTCGGGCATCGCCGAACACCCATGGATTGCCGTAGATGCCGCGCGCGATAAACACCGCGCTGGCACCCGAGCTTTGCAGATGCTCAGCAGCGTCCTCGGCCGAGAACACATCGCCCGAACCAATCACGGGAATCTCGACGGCTTCGGCAACCTCATCGACGACAGACCAATCGGCCTGGCCCGTATAGAGCTGCGTGGCGCAGCGACCATGTACCGCCACCGCGGCGGCCCCTGCTCCCTCAAGCATCTGGGCAAACGTCGCGGCGTTGCGGTCTTCGGCGTAAAAGCCCTTACGGATTTTTACGGTCACGGGCACATGCGCCGCGCCCACCGCCGCCTCGACGATCTTCTCGGCCAAATCGGGCGTGCGCATGAGCGCCGAGCCCTCGCCCTTGGTGACGACCTTGCGGGCGGGGCATGCCATATTGATATCGATGAGCGACAGGCGATCACCCACACGCTCCTCGACGGCGGCGACGGCACTCGCAAACTGATCGGGCTTGGAGCCAAAGAGCTGCACGCAAATCTGCTGTTCCTCGTCGGCCGGCAGCACCAGGCGCCACGTCTTGTTGCTGGCATAGGCAAGGCCTGCAACGCTCACCATCTCGCTGTAGGCAAGGTTGGCACCGCGGCGGCGGCACATGACGCGGTAGGCAGGGTCGGTCACGCCCGCCATGGGAGCCATAAGGAACGGCTGCTCGGCATAGGCGCCCAGCAGCCGCCGACTATATTCGGAAAGCGCCATAGATCTACTCGTCCACCTTGAGGATAGCCATAAACGCCTCCTGCGGGACCTCGACCGAGCCGATGGCCTTCATGCGCTTCTTGCCCTCTTTCTGCTTCTCGAGCAGTTTGCGCTTGCGCGAGATATCGCCGCCGTAGCACTTGGCAAGCACGTCCTTGCGACGTGCCTTGACGGTGGAGCGGGCAATGATCTTGTTGCCGATAGCACCCTGGATGGGCACCTCGAACAGCTGACGCGGGATGATCTCCTTGAGCTTGTCGCACAGACCGCGGGCCAGGCCATAGGCCTTGTCCTTGTGCACGATAAACGACAGCGCATCCACCTCGTCGCCAGAAAGCAAGATATCGAGCTTCACGAGCTCGGAAGGACGATACTCGTTGAACTCGTAGTCGAGCGAGGCATAGCCCTTAGTGCGGCTCTTGAGCTGGTCAAAGAAGTCCAAGATGAGCTCGGCAAGCGGCATATCGAAGCGCATCTCGACCGATTTGCTCGTGAGATGGATCATGTCAGTTGTAATGCCGCGGTGCTCGATAGCGAGCTGCATGACGGCACCCGTATACTCGGGCGGGCAGATAATTTTGGCCTTGAGGTAAGGCTCCTCAATGCGCTCGATGCGCGTAGCCTCGGGCAGATCCTGCGGGCTGCGGACATCGATCATTTCGCCGTCGGTCTTGTAGACGTGATAGTCGACCGAGGGACTCGTGGCAATGAGGTCCAGGTTGAACTCGCGCTCCAGGCGTTCCTTGACGACTTCCATGTGCAGCAGACCCAGGAAGCCCACGCGGAAGCCAAAGCCGAGCGCCACGGACGTCTCGGGCTCCCACACCAACGAGGGGTCGTTAACGTGGAGCTTATCGAGTGCGTCACGCAGGTTCTCGTAGTCCTTGTTATCGATCGGGAACAGGCCCGTATAGACCATGGGCTTGGCCTCGCGGTAACCGGGAAGCGGCTCGGGGCAGGGGTTCGACGCCCACGTAAGGGTATCGCCCACGCGAACGGCCTCGGGGTCCTTCAGACCCGTGACCACGTAGCCGACCTCGCCAACCGTCAGTGCGTCAACCGGGGTCTCGGCAGGACGCTTGACGCCCACGCCGTCGACCAAGAAGTCACCTTCTGCCTGCATCATGCGCAGGGTATCGCCCTTCTTGATGGAGCCGTCAAAGACGCGGACCGTGGCAACGACGCCGCGGTACTCATCGAAATACGAATCCAGGATAAGCGCCTTGAGCGGCGCCGTCGCATCGCCCTTGGGCGGTGAAATCAAAAAGACGATGGACTCAAGCAGGTCGTGGATACCCTCGCCGGTCTTGCCCGATACGCATACGGCATCGTCGGCAGGGATCGCCAGGTCATCCTCGATCTCGGTCTTAACCTCGTCGGGATGAGCCGAGGGCAGGTCGATCTTGTTGATGGCCGGCACAATGTCCAGATTGGCGTTCATGGCAAGCGTCGCGTTGGAGACGGTCTGTGCCTCGACGCCCTGGGTGGCAT
>CABSZR010000148.1 GCA_902482185.1 uncultured Collinsella sp.
GCCGTGGCGCTGCTGCTGATCGTGCTCATCGTGGTGCTCCTGCGTGGCTGCGACTCCTCGGCGCCCGAGTCGACGCCCGAGACGCCCGTTGCCACCAAGACATCGACTAAGAAGTCTTCCAAGACGACCGAATCCGTCGATGAGGATGAAGATACCGATGAGACGACGGACGAGTCCACCGATTCGGATGCCGCTAAGACGACGGCCAAGAAGGAGGAGAACGAGGTCACAAAGGTCAAGATCTCCGTTGCCAAGGGCAAGACTGCTTGGATTGAGGTCAAGGTTGATGGCAAGTCGGTCTATGGCGCCCAGGCGACCGGCCCCTTTGAGCAGGAATACACGCCCGAGTCCTCGATCGAGATCACCACGTCCAAGCCTTCCGATGTCACCGTTACCAAGAACGGCGAAAAGGTCCGCTATGACACCAAGACATCGGGCGTGGCACGCGTGACGATCACCGTTCCCAAGAAGGAGACGACCGACGCCGAGGACGGCGAGACCACTGACGGTAACGATGATGCTAACAGTGCGGATGGAACCGACGCCCAGTCCACGGACGGCACCGATACCGCCACCGACGGTCAAACGATGACCGATTCCACCGATTATTCGTACGACAGCTACTAAGCCGCTCGTAAGCGAAAGGATTAACCATGGCTAAAGATTCCAGCTTCGACGTCGTGTCCGAGGTCAATATGCAGGAGGTCGACAATGCCTTCCAGCAGACCACGCGCGAGATTTCCCAGCGCTATGACCTGAAGGACTCCGGCGCCACCATTGAGCTTTCGAAGGGCGACAAGCTCTTTTCGATCAACGCCCCGGCCGACTTTGTCTCCAAGCAGATCATCGACGTCCTGAGCTCCAAGCTCATCAAGCGCGGCATCGATCTTAAGGCCGTGTCCTGGGATGCGCCCCAGGCTGCATCGGGCGGTACCGTGCGCGTGCTCGGTCACATCGTCGAGGGTATCGACCAGACGACTGCCAAGAAGATCAATAAGGACATCAAGGATCAGAAGCTCAAGGTCAAGGTGACGATTGAGGCCGACAAACTGCGTGTTTCCTCTGCTTCCAAGGATGCGCTGCAGACCGTGATCCAGTTCCTGCGCGACCAGGACTACGGTCAGCCGCTGCAGTTCACCAACTACCGCTAATTCTTTCGAAAGGACCGCTCTCCAACATGGATACTCCGTTGGGCTCCGTGCTCTATATCACCCTCGGGTGCGCCAAGAACGAGGTCGATACCGACCGTATGCGTTCGCTGCTGACTGCCGCAGGCTACGAGGAGGCATTCGATCCACAGGATGCCGATATCGCCATCGTCAATACGTGCTCGTTCCTTGCCTCTGCAACGTCCGAGAGCATCGAGACCACGCTCGAGCTTGCCAACGAGGTGCAGGACGGCGTTCGTTCCTGCCCGATCGTCATGTGCGGCTGCGTGCCGTCACGCTACGGCGACGACCTACCCGACGAGCTGCCCGAGGTCGCGGCCTTTGTGAAGGCCGACGAGGAAGACGGCATCGTGGCGGTTATCGATGACGTGCTGGGTGTTGAGCGCGAGATTGCCGCCTATATTCCGCAGGTCAAGCGCACCGTCGAGGGCGCTGTCGCCTATGTCAAGATCTCCGATGGCTGCAACCGCTTCTGTAGCTTCTGCATGATCCCGTATATCCGCGGTCGTTATCACTCGCGCAATGCCGAGAGCATTATCTCCGAGGTGCGCGACCTGGTCGCCGGTGGCGTGCGCGAGATCGTTCTGATCGGTCAGGACACGGGCATCTGGGGTACCGACTTTGCCGACGAGGACCTCGCTGAGGGCGCGCCGCGCAATCTGGCGCAGCTGCTGCGTGCCGTCGCCGAGGCTGTGCGCCCGCATAACGTCTGGGTCCGCGTGCTCTATCTGCAGCCCGAGGGCATGACCGACGAGCTTATCGAAACCATTCGCGATACGCCCGAGGTGCTGCCCTATATCGATATCCCCGTGCAGCACTGCGACGCGCGCATTCTCAAGGCCATGCGCCGCTCCGGTTCGCGCCAGGAGCTCGAGGACCTGTTCCGCGACCTGCGCGAGCGCATCCCCGGTATCGTGATCCGCTCCACGGCCATGGTAGGGTTCCCGACCGAGACCGACGACGAGTTCCGCGATCTCATTGACTTTATGGACACCGTCGGCTTTGACTACACGAGCGTCTTTGCCTACTCGCAGGAGGAGGGCAGCCTGGCTGCTAAGATGGAAGGTCAGGTTGACGAAGAGGTTAAGCTCGAGCGCGCCCAGGAGGCCATGGACCTGGCCGAGTCGCTCGGTTTTGCTGCAACTGCCGCACATGTGGGCGAACGCGCCCAGGTGATCGTCGACGGTATCGAGGAGACCGAAGACGGTGCCGAGCTCATCGGACATGCCTGGTTCCAGGCGCCCGATTCCGATGGCGCGGTGCATCTGGATGCCAGCGAGGCATCTGTGGGCGATATTCTGACGGTCGAGTTTACCGATAGCTTCTGCTACGAGCTTATCGGTCATGTTGTGGAGTAGGAGAGCGTCGTGGCTAACGAGAGCAATAAGGAACTGACGAGTGTTTGGACGCCCGCCAACATCGTGACGTGCGTGCGCATCGTCTTCATTCCGGTGTTCATGATCGTGTCGGCGCTGTCTCACACAAGCGTTGCCGGTACGGATTTGAGCACCTTCGACGGCCCGCTCGCCGCTGCCGCCTTTGTTCTGTACGTCATCCTGTCGTGCACCGATAAGGTTGATGGCTACCTGGCTCGTTCGCGCAACGAGATCACCGACTTCGGTAAGTTCCTGGATCCCATCGCCGATAAGTTGCTCGTGTTCTCGGCTCTGCTTCTGTTCTTGGATTTTGGTACCGTAACCGTGTGGTCGGTGTTCATTATCTTGTTCCGCGAGCTGCTGGTGAGCGCCCTGCGCATGGTCGCGAGTGCGGCCGGTGTGGTCGTTGCCGCCGATAAGCTTGGCAAGTACAAGACGGCGACGACGATGGTTTCCATCTGCGGCTATCTGTGCGTCTTTGCGATGGCCGGTCTCCAGCTGGGGCCGGTGTCGCTGCTGCTCGGTGTCTATTCGGTGTCGCGCTTCCTGTACGTCATCGCCGTGATTTTGACCATTGTCTCGGGTGCCCAGTACTTCTGGAACTGCCGTAAGATCGTCTTTTCGGTCTAGGTCCTGGTGGGTATGACGGAGTCTTATTTGCTAATCGCCGCAAACAACGAGGAACTGGCGCGCGATATTGTCGAGCGCGCGAGTGCCCGTGGTGTGACGGTCTCGACGGCGGAGTCGCTGACGGCGGGTATGATTGCCTCGACGATTGCCGATATCCCGGGTGCCTCGGCGGTGCTTCGTGGCGGTGCGGTGACGTACTGCGACGAAATTAAGCATCGCGTGCTCGGCGTTGAGCAGGAGACGCTCGACCGCTATACCGCGGTGTCGTATCAGACGGCGCGCGAGATGGCTGCCGGTTCGCTGGAGCTGTACCAGAGCGATATTGCCGTGAGCGCGACGGGCTATGCCGGCCCCGGTGGAGGCACCGAGGACGATCCGGCTGGAACCTTTTATATTGGCTGGGCGTATCGCTCGGCCGATGGGGGAGCGCCGGTCGTGGACTCCATTCGTTGCCACTATGAGGGCGATCGTTCATGCGTCCGTGCCCATGCGGTCGCTGAGGCACTGGGTCGCATTGTCTACGTGCTCGATTCTATGGAATAGACGTGTTTTAAGGGGCCTCCGGGCCCCTTAATTGTGGAGATAGGGGCCTCTGGCGAATTTTCTCTTCGTGCAGGTAGTTGGCGTATTCATGTTTGTCTTGCCTTGTTTGGTTTGCCTGCGGTCAAGTTTTTGGTCAGTGTTTGGTCGGCGTTTGGTTGGGTTTTGGAAAGGTCGGCTGCATATGATTTATCTGAACGGTTGACCACGAACAGCCGTTCGTTTATTATCGATGCAGGTTGTTAAGAGGAGGGCTATTCATGGCCAAGAATTCAGGTCCCGTACGTACCGTTCATGCTCGCACGACGGGTAAAGAGCGCGATGAGATGATCGCCACCACCAAGGCCGAGATTGAGAAGAAATTCGGCCAGGGTTCAATCATGAGGTACGGCGACGGTGGTCCCGAGCTCGAGGTCGAGGCCATTCCCACTGGCGCCCTGGCCCTCGATGCCGCGCTGGGCATCGGCGGCGTGCCGCGCGGCCGTATCGTCGAGATTTACGGTCCCGAGTCCTCCGGTAAGACAACGCTTTCGCTCGAGATTTTGGCAGAGGCCCAGGCTATGGGCGGCGTCGTGGCATTTATTGATGCCGAGCACGCGCTCGACCCAACGTATGCCGCGCGTATCGGCGTGGACATCGATGAGGTCCTCATTTCCCAGCCCGATACGGGCGAGCAGGCGCTCGAGATCGTCGACATGCTTGTGCGCTCTGGCGCCATCGACGCCATCGTCGTCGACTCTGTCGCCGCTTTGACTCCGCGTGCTGAGATTGAGGGCGAGATCGGCGATACTACGGTCGGCCTTCAAGCCCGTCTGATGAGCCAGGCACTCCGTAAGCTCGCCGGTTCGCTCGCC
>CABSZR010000149.1 GCA_902482185.1 uncultured Collinsella sp.
GGTGAAAGGCTCGTAGCCGTTCTCGGTGAACACGCCGTAATCCTCCAGGCGCACGCCGCCCACGCCGGGCAGGTAGACGCCGGGCTCCATGGTGACAACCGAGCCGATCTCGATGGTGTTCTTACTGCGGTTGAAGTTGGGCAGCTCGTGGATGTCGATACCGACGCCGTGGCCCAGACCATGGTTGTAGTAATCGCCATAGCCGGCATCGCCGATGATCTTCTTGGAAAGCTTGAAGATGTCGTTACCCTCAACGCCCGGATGGATGGCGGCGACGCACTCCTCGTGCGTGCGGCGCACGAGTGCATACAGGTCGAGCTGCTCCTGGGTGGGCTCGCCCATCACGACAGTGCGCGTCATGTCGGAGCGGTAATCGCAATAGCCCGCGCCATAATCCATGAGAACGAAATCGCCCTTCTCGATCACGCGATCGCTCGGCACGGCATGCGGGTTGGCGGTGTTGGGACCGCTCGCCACGATGGAGCCGAAGGCAAGGCTGTCTGCGCCGTTGGCGAACATAAAGTTCTCGAGCTCGTTACGAACCTGCTTCTCGGTCATGCCAGGCTTAATAAAGCCGAGCATGTGCTGGAAGGCGGCGTCGGTGATCGACTGTGCGTGGCGCATAAGCTCGATCTCCTCGGCATCCTTGATGGCGCGCATCTTGCGGATGTCGTCGTGCATCAGCGGCAGCATGCAGGCGACGGAACGGTCCTCCAGGCCGCGCTGAATACCCTGGTAGAAGTTAATCTGCATATCGTCCTCGACAGCACAGACACGGCACTTGTTAGCCGCAATCTTGCCGGCGACCCAGCCGGGGATGGTACCCTCGTCCATGTCGTAAACCCAGGGGCTGCCGGCGGGCGTGTTCTCCTCAAAGCTGTTGAGGTAGCGCGAGTCGGTATGGAACAGGCACTGGTCGGCCGTAATAAACGCCGCGTGCGGGAATTCAAAGGTGTAATCGAAAACGCCCTTCACGCCCGTAAGCCAACGAAGGTTGGCCTCGTCGCGCACCACGATGGCGTCGTAGCCACGCTCGGCCATCAGGGCACGGACACGCTCGATACGACCGGCAGGACCGGCAGCAAACTCAGACATGCAGATTCCTTTCTTGTTGTCTCTATAAAGACGGGACGGGTCTCAACCGAACGACGGAATCGCATGCGATCCGCAACCGATTGGAAACCCGCCCCTCAACATGATACGAAAGACGATGGATGTCAATAAAACTTAGAGAAGTTCTTTGCGAGAAGCCAAGTAGGCGTGAGCATGGCGCTCAAGAACCTCGTCCTCAACGCACGTTAGACGAATAGCGCCGAGTGCCGCGGGCAGCGGCAACATACTGCGGTTCGAGCGGACAAACTGCTGCCTGCGGAACTCCTCGATATATGCGGCAGGCTCCAGATCGAAGGCAAGTTCCTCGATGCCAAAGTCCTCCAGGCAGTCATCGACCTCAAAGACGTAATCGATATCAAAGTCGCAGGCATCATGTGCTAGGCGCGCCTCAAAACGCATGCCCTCGGACAACAGCTGGTAGGCAGGGGCCTGCGAAGCGGCATCGCCCAAGCAGGCGCGCAGGGTACGCTCCCCCGTCTTGCCAAAATCGAGCGCATGGCGAGCGCTCGGGTTCGTGGCCATCAGTACGTCCTTACGGGCAGTCTGAGACCATTGAACGGCATTGACGAGCGCGACCTCCTCGCCCGCGAGAATCTCGGGGACGGTCTCAGTAAACTGATTCCAGCGGGACTTACTGCTCGAAAGCATGGTGCCAACAAGCACCACAAAGCCGAGCTTGAGGTCCTCGGGGTCCGCCTCACGAACAAGGTCGAGGTCACACACGACCAAGCCCGGTTCGGGACGGAACGCGATAGCGGGAAGCGCATTGGCCGACGAGGCGACGAGCGGCTTCATGGTCGTCGCGACCGTGAGCATGGCGTCAAAGGTCGTCGGCAACAGCGCGCACTCGGTTCGGCCGCACCACTGGTTGGCGCACCAGCTAACAACCGAGCAGGTTGCGGCATCGCCAACGGCGACAACCAGATCGTCGCAGGTAACGCCGTTGGCAGACAGGGCGCCAAAGATAGCATCAGCATCGGCCAGCGTGGCACCAGCAGGCGAAACCTCAAGGACTAGCAGCGACACGGCAAAACCGGCGTCGACCAGCGCATGCTCGACGACTTCACCAAAACGCTCAGATGTGGCGGTGTTCCAAACGACCATCGCGCGCTTAGGCTTGCCCACAGCCGAGGCAAACATGCGCGACAGCTCCTCGAACGCGCCCAATCCGACGCGGACATCGACACTGCGGTTTTGGAAATTGATAAGTTGACGGCGAATCATAGCAGTCCACGCTCCAAAAGCATCTCGGCACAAAGGTAGGAAACGTCCTCGAAGGACTTGTTGCGAATATCAAGGGTAATATCTGCGGCTTGGCGATACAGCGGACGGCGATGCTCAAACAGGCGCGCAGCATGCTCGGGCGAACGGAAATCGGGGCGCGTGTCGGACCGACGAATCTGTCGAATCGAATCCTCGAAGTCGCCCTCGAGGTACACGCACGTACCCATTTCGTGCATCAGCTCAATATTCACCGGCGTCTCGACAATGCCGCCCCCGCACGAAACCAACAGGCTGCGCTCACTTTGGAGCGAACGGAGCGCCGAGGTCTCGAGCTCGCGAAAACGATCCTCGCCCTCGGTCTTAAAAATCTCGGTCACCGACTTGCCGCATCGACGCACGACCAAACGATCGGTATCGATGAATCGACGCTTGAACATAGTGCCCACATTGCGCGCAAGCGTCGACTTGCCCGCGCCCAAAAAGCCGATAAAGAAGATATGGTCGCAGCCGTGTTTGATGTGCTGAGACATGGCGAAACCTATTCCTCGCAGGGAAGGTCGCGCAGGGCCCGGCGCTCAAAGATACGGAAGATCTGCGTGTACCACAGGTCCTGGGTTGCCTGCGGCTTGACCAGAATAGTGTCAACGCCGGCAAAGTTGCCGCTCCACACGTCCGTGTACAGCTGGTCACCGATCAGTACAGCCTCATTAGCCGTGGCGCCCAGACGCTTAAGACCCGCCTTCAAGGCAAACGGGGCGGGCTTCATGGCGTGGCTGATGGCCTCGAGCCCCAACTCACGAGCTGATGCCATGACCTGGTCGCGATGCCAGTTGTTGGACACCATGCACAGCTTAAAGCCCTTGGCATGGGCGGCCTCGAGCCAGGCGGAGACCGCAGCGGGTACCTGCTCGGTATCACGCGGCACCAGGGTGTTGTCGCGGTCGAGCAGAATGGCGCGCTTGCCGTCGGCCCAGAGGGTATCGAGGTCGATGCGATCGACCGAGGCAACATATCGTTTGGGGCTAAAAATCCTCATGATCAATTCCAAGACTGTTGGTGCTCTTCGTAGGTCTTCGAGAAATACTCCTCGTCCTGCGTAATGTAGAAATACAGGTCGTCGGAGTCGGTCGGCTCAAGGGTGGCCTTGAGCGCCTCGAGCGACGGAGAGCAAATGGGCGTGGGCGGGAGGCCCTCGTGCTTATAGGTGTTATAGGGGCTATCACTCTGCAGGTCGTCGGCGGTAACCTCGCCACCGGTGACGTACATCATGGTCGCGTCGCTGTTGAGGTAGCGCAGGCCATCAAGCTTGCCCGCCAGACGGTTATAGAAAACCGAAGCCACATGCGCGCGCTGGTCGGCGTTGAGGCCCTCGCGCTCGACGATCGAGGCAAGGTTAACGATGTCGTAATCGGACATCTCCACGCCATAGCGCTCCTTGATCTTGGCCTCGCAGCTGGCAAAGTCAAGCGACTTATACTCGGCGTTGAACTGGTCAAGCATGGCGCGAATCACATCATCGGCGCTTGGGTCCTTACCCAGCGAATACGTCTTGGGGAATAGGAAGCCCTCGAGCGAATCGTTCGCGGCGTCTTTAAGGAAAGCGTAATCATTCACATAATTGCTCGCCTTGGCCTGGTTAAGGAAGTCCTCCTTAGAAATGCTGTCATACGCCTTGGCCACGCGGTCGGCGACCTGATCGACCGTCAGGCCCTCAGGGATAGTCAACGCATCGGAGCCGGCGTTGGGACCTTCCATAAGCTGCTGGACGACCTTAGTCGCGTCCATGAGCGTGGTAAACGAATACTTACCCGGCTTGAGTGACATATCAGCGTTGAGCTTTTTGACCGCAGCGTAATAATCCTTGGGATTTTCGACGATATGGTTCTCGGAGAGGATCGAGGCGATGGTGTCGCCCGAAGCGCCTTCGGGAATCGTGATAGTAACTTGCTGACCAGCTTCAACGTTCGCGTCCCCACCGGTAATGAAACCCTTGACGGCCGGAACGACAAAGAAGACGATCGCGACCAGCGCAAGCACGGCGACGACGCCACCGATAATCAAAGGCACCGGGGAGTTCTTCTTTTGGGCGCTGCGACGAGCATGGGAGTTGTAGCTTGAGCGCGTAGCCGGAGCCACGCGGTGCGTGCCTTGGACCCGGTGAGAATGACCGTGAGATTGAGGGGTCTGTGCGCGCTGAGCAGGCGCCTGCTCAGCGCGCACAGAC
>CABSZR010000150.1 GCA_902482185.1 uncultured Collinsella sp.
AGACATCGCGGGGTTCTTGTGGTACTCGGCATTGTTCTGATGGCTGCATCACTGTTGTTTATCCCCATGAAGCGTTCGCTGCCTCTTGCCGTTGTCGTGGTAGCAATGCTTTGCGTCCAATATGGCATCCAATCGCTGCTGAAACCGATGCTTCAAATTGAGACGGTGCGCATGACGGGCCCAGAAAAGGTTGAGCGTGCCACTGCGTTGGTCTCGCAGATGACCATGGCGAGCAATATCTTGGGGCCTGTAGTCGGGACGGCAGTCTATGGGTGCTTTGGTATCGATGCCCTATGCGAAACCGCGGCGTTGACGTTTGCGATGTCAGCCCTGCTGTTCGGGGGCGCACTCAAGCGAAACGCCTCATCTGGAATGACAGGGGACAGTACGACTTGCTCGACATGCCGAAGCGATTTTCGGGAGTCGATTCGGTACCTGTTTCAAAACGCATCATTGCTCGTTGTGTTTTTGCTTGCAGCTATTTTGAACCTTGCGTTAGTTGGGTTAACGATTGGTGCTCCCGTTATTGTTGCAAAGCATCTCGGAATGCAGTCATCCTTTGTTGGGATTATTGAGGTGGCTATGGGCTTAGGTGGTCTTGTCGGCAGTGGTTTG
The DNA here is from genome assembly GCA_902482185.1 of uncultured Collinsella sp. Taxonomy (GTDB): domain Bacteria; phylum Actinomycetota; class Coriobacteriia; order Coriobacteriales; family Coriobacteriaceae; genus Collinsella. Next base: position 616 of record CABSZR010000150.1, read on the forward strand.
GTCGGTATTTGGCCACATCGTTTTTCCTTCAAGGGCATATGTCGATATGTTGCGATGATTAGTTTTGGAGTCGTACCGATTATTGTCGCACTACTGAGCGGTCCTGATGAATTAGCGTTTGCCGCGCTTGCGGCCGGCTCGGCATGGGTTATGGCGTGGGCAAGCATTACATCGGTCGAAATCGTTTCATTCGTTCAGCGGTCAGTGCCAAAGGAACTCTGCGGAAAAGTGCTGGCACTCGTTTATATGACGCTTTCCTGTGCAACGCCTATTGGCCAATTGGTTTACGGGCTCGCATATGATCGATGGACTCCGGCGATTGTATTCGCAGAAATGTTGGCGGCGCTGACGTTGACGGCGGCGCTGTTTTATCGGCTGAAAAGTCGCTTATGGCGAATGTCTTAAGGCGTTGGGGCACCGTTAATTTGCGGAAGCATTGTCTCGCCGCGCCGGGACGCCATTGTTTGGGCACGCCTGTTCTCGTCTACAATATCGTGCAGACGAAGGAGAGACATGCCCATGATCAAGATGTTTGCGAGTGACTTAGACGGAACGCTGCTGAACGCCCTGCACGAGGCAGACGGGACCATCCGCCGTGCCATTCGTGAGCTGACCGAGGCTGGTCTGCATGTGGTTCCCGCGACCGGACGCTCGACGTTGCCAATCGGCGAGCATGGTTTTACGGGGCTGGCGCTCGATGCCTGCTGCTCTAACGGCTCCATCGTGCGTGATAGCCATGGCGAGGTGCTCAAGACCTGGACCATCGACCCACAGATCACCGAGGAACTGCTCAAGGAGTTCCCGGACATTTGCTTTGACTGCTCCACGCCCGATGGCATGTTTTCGAGCGGTTCGTTCGAGATGCACCAGGCGGGTTTTAAGAAGGACAGCCCTATCAAGCGCATCGTGATGCGCGGCATGCGTGCGCGTGGCGGGTACCACGAGGAACAGTACTTCGACCAGTCGATCGGCGACATCCTGCGTCATGACGTGTGCAAGATCAACTGCCGCGTGACCTCGCCCGAGCTGGAGCGCGACCTTAAGGCGTATTTGGCCGAGCGTTCGGACCGTGTGGTCAACGCGCCGTTCGATCCGGTGATGTTCGAGATCACGGACGTGGTGTGCAACAAGGGCGAGAGCGTGGCCTGGCTGGCGGGCTACTACGGTATTGCCGAGGACGAGGTCGCGGTTTACGGCGACGGCGGCAACGACATCGCCATGCTCAAGCGCTTCCGTCACAGCTACGCGACCAAAAACGGCAGCGATGCCGCCAAGGCCGCCGCGAGTGCAACTATCGGCAGTTGCATGGTTCATGCCGTCCCCAAACATATGCTCGCCACCATGCGCAAGCAAAACTCCCGCACCGTCATCGAATAATGTGACAAAAGGACAGCCCCTTTGTCACAGGGGTCTGTGTGCTTGGAATACGAACATATATTCGTATATATAACTAAGCTCTGGTAGAATCGGTATCGTTGACGGCAGTTCCATGTGCCGGGCAACGCCCTCCATCTGATGGGAGGTGATGCCCATGACCGATCTGATTGATTTTGTGAGACTTCTGACCGCTTTGGTCTCGTTCTTCACAGCGCTCGTCGGGCTTTCCGAGGCACTCAAGCAACGTTCGAAGCAACGTAAAAGGGGTCGCCGCCGCTAAGGCGTTGACCCCTTAATCCAAGCAACGGCGCTGCCCAGCTTTCCAGAACTTGGGCTGCCGTCGACACTATTCTACCCACGAATGACATTTTGGACAATCGGTAATGCCGCTCTAAAAGCCTGGCACAACCGGCACAACCTAGGCGGTCGCTGGATGTGACAAAGAGGCTGCCCCTTCGTCACATCTAAAATATTGCCTTTACGTGTTGATGCACACGGTGTGCAATAATACTCGCACTGTGCAATAGCGCACAGGTTGAGTAACAAGGAGGACGCTTGTCCCAGCTCGAGAAATGCGATCGCCGGTCCCTTCGCTCGCAGCGTGCCCTTCGCCAGGCACTTGCCAGCGAGCTTGCCGAAAGCGGCGACCTTTCGCGCATTAACGTCGCGTCGCTCACCGAGCGTGCCGGCCTTACGCGTCGCACGTTCTATTCGCACTACCGCGATATCCCCGACTTTATCAATCAAATCGAGGATGGCTTGCTGACCGAGATCCGTGAGCGTATTGAGCTCATCACCGCAGCTCAGCTGCCCGATCTCTATCACAACATCGATGAGCTCGAGCCGGCGCCCGGTTCGGTTGAGCTGCTGCGTTATCTTGCGGCCAACCGCGACTTAATCGGTGCGCTGCTGGGTCCGGGCGGCGACCAGGCCTTCATTAAAAGGATTATCGACACCGCACGTGAGGCTGTGGTGCCGCGTGCACAGACGGGCATTTTGGGCTTGGCGCTGGGCACATTCTTTGACTACTACGTTACCTACGTCGTGAGTGCCGAGGTCGGCCTGATTCAGCGTTGGTTTGAGCGTGACCTTTCCGAATCGCCCGAGACCATGGCGCGCATTATGACGGTTATCGCCTTTGTGCGCCCCGGCGACCTGTATGGCCAACCCATCGATATCAACGTGCCGGAATACGGCATGAAGCTATTGAATCTGCAGCTCGAGGACGCGGCCGACACCACCGCAACCGTCGAGTCCAACTACTAAGAGGAGAGACAGATGAGCAAACTCGTCGAGGGCATTAAGGACCGTATGGTTGCTGCCGCACGCGAGGCCGCGCCCGCCGTGGTGGACGCCGCGCAGAAGGCCGCGACCGCGGCTGCCGAGAAAGTTGCCGAGGCGGTTGCCGAGGCCAAGAACGCGGCAGGGGAGACGCCCGTCGCTAGCGAGCCCGTCGCTGCCGCTGAGCCCGTAGCCGCCGCCCAGGCCCCCGAAGGCGCGATCTTCAACCCCGAGGCCGCCCGCGGCAACCTGCACCTGGGCATCGACGTGGGCTCCACCACCGTTAAGCTCGCTGTGCTCAACGACGACAACCAGATCGTCTACGCCAAGTACCAGCGCCACCACACCGACGTCCGTGCCTGCGCCCGCGACCTGTTCGAGGGTGCCGCGACCGTGCTGCCGACGGCCCAAATGACCTGCGCCATTACCGGCTCGGGCGGCCTGCTGCTGTCCCAGTGGCTCGACCTGGAGTTTGTCCAGGAGGTCATCGCCAGCAAGCGTGCCGTCGAGACCCTCATCCCGGCCACCGATGTTGCCATCGAGCTGGGCGGCGAGGACGCCAAGATCATCTACTTCGACAACGGCATCGAGCAGCGCATGAACGGCACCTGCGCCGGCGGTACGGGCGCCTTCATCGACCAGATGGCCACTCTGCTGCACACCGACGCCAGCGGCCTTAACGAACTCGCGGCCAACGCCACCACCATCTATCCCATCGCCAGCCGCTGCGGCGTTTTTGCCAAGACCGACGTGCAGCCGCTGCTCAACGAGGGCGCCCGCCCCGAGGACGTGGCTGCCTCCATCTTCCAGGCCGTCGTGACCCAGACCATCTCGGGCCTGGCGTGCGGCCGTCCCATCCGCGGCAACGTCGCCTTCCTGGGCGGCCCGCTGCAGTACCTCTCCGAGCTGCGTCACCGCTTCTACCTCACGCTCAACCTGGACGAGGAGCACCGCATTGTGCCCCAAAACGCCCATCTGTTTGTGGCGAGCGGTGCCGCCATGGCGCACGAGTCCAACAAGCTCAGCACGTTCCCGCAGCTCATCGAGGCCATCGATGCCCTGGGTGACACACAGGGTGCCGAGGTCGAGCGTCTGGATCCGCTCTTTGCCACCGACGAGGACTTTACCGAGTTCAAGACCCGTCACGACACCGAGGTCGTCCCCAAGGGCAAGCTCGAAGGCTACACCGGCCGCGTGTTCATCGGCATCGACGCCGGTTCCACCACCATGAAGGCCGCGCTCGTGGGTGAGGACGGTCAGCTGCTGCACACCTGGT
>CABSZR010000151.1 GCA_902482185.1 uncultured Collinsella sp.
AAACTATAGGAACACCCCCCGTCTCCACTCAAAGCAAACCCGATAGCGCTCATTGACACGGATGCTATATTGACCGGCGCGATCGCCCTTCAGCGCTTCAAGACGATTGCCCGGAGGGACGCGGAGGTCATCAAGAGAAACGCAGACCTGAAGCTGTCGAATCTTCCTCAAAGCAACACGCTCAAAGGGAGCAAACTTCTTGACCCGAATACCCATAGCAAAGTGCTCGGTATCTCTGTCTTTATAGGATGCAATCATAGTATCGCCTTGCGTTAATAACGTCAAACGTTTCTATAGACTTACACCTAAATTATAGCAAACATTTGTTCGTATTTTCTGAGTAAATTACACAGAGACCCAATCAAGCGAAAGCAGTCGCTTGTAGACGTCGAGGCCTTCGAGCAGGATCTTCTCGTCAAAGAGCATGGTGTCGGTATGCAGGGCGCTTGTCGCGTAAGCAGGGCAGCTCTCGGCGTCATTTGGGTTGTCTTGCCCGGCCGGCACGCCCGTGCCCAGCAAGAAGAACACGCCCGGCAGATGGCGCTGATAGAAGGCGAAGTCCTCGGCAATCAGCAAAGGCTCATCTACGAGCTGTAGTTCGGGCAAAGCCGGTGCAATGCGAGTGAACAACTCGGGGTCGTTGTCGACCGGCGGATAGCCCTCGGCAAAGTCGAGATCGTACGTGCAGCCCGTTGCAGCGCATGCCTCATCAAGCACGCGGCGCACGCCCTCACGCGCACGGTCGAACATGTCGTCCGTAAACACACGCAGGCTTCCGGCCACATGGGCCTCCCCCGCCACCGCGTTGCAAACCGTACCGGCCTGCAGCAGACCAAACTTACCGATACAGGGCTCGTCGGTGCCCAGCTCGTCCATCAGTTCGCGCTCGGCAACCAAGAACTTGGCAGCCGCCAGCGCCGCATCGTGCGACTCCTCGACCGGAACGCCATAGGTCTTAGCGATATGGATGCTCGTCCCGTGAATATGAATGTGTGTCTCACTCGAACGCGCCAGCAGCGGACCGGAACAACTCGCCAACGTGCCGGCAGGCAGATCGGGCCACACATGGAAGCCAAAAATGCGGTCAGCCCCATAGCGCTCGAACACACCGCTCTCGCATACCGTCTTGGCACCACCGGTCGTTTCCTCGGCCGGCTGGAACACAAAGAGAACGTTGCGCCTAATGGCGCCCGGCTGCTCGCGAATCGTACGGTCGACATACGTCGCGGCGGCAAGTGCCATGGCCATGTGTCCGTCATGTCCGCAAGCGTGCATCTTGCCGGGATGGATCGAGGCAAAGGCCACTCCCGTCGCCTCCGCGATGGGCAGCGCATCCATATCGGCGCGAATCGCCGTGGCACGCGCGGCACCAACGCCAGCGTCGAAGAAAGCGCAGACGCAGCTGGGACACGGATGGGTCACCTCGCAAGCGAGCGGCGCCAACACGCCCTCGATATAGGCAATAGTCTGCGGAAGATCGAAATCGAGCTCCGGAATGCGATGGAGATCGCGGCGATAGCGACGGAGTTCTTGGAGCTCGGTCATAGAGAATCCCTTCGTGAGGCACATCTGTTGCAACTTATTGTGATACAGGATTGTGGCACACATGTTTCCAGCATATTGCTGCATTTTTTAAACGTTATATACGAATACTCTTGTTTGGTAAAGTGCAACGTGATAGGGTCTTTACCACTTGATAGAGGCGCGGGCACGAAGAGCCGCGGGCGAGCCGGCAGGCTTTGACCCCGTGGGGAGGCGAAACCCGCCGAACTGGGTTTTTCGGGCACGAACAACCTGGTGGGCCTGTGGGAAACACCCACAGGACTGTCTGCAGCAATGCGGGAGCGCTATCCGGACATTGGGTCCACGCTATGCGGATTCGATGCGCAGATGGCGCCGTCTGGATAGCGAGGTTTACGGGACATGGCATTGACCCCCAACGAGGCATATGCGGCCAAGCAGCCGTTTGTGGACAAGGAGACACTCGAGCATATCGTCGAGCAGTTCCCCACGCCGTTTCATCTATACGACGAGGCGGGCATCCGCCGCAACATGCAAGAAGTGCGCGATGCCTTTGCATGGAACCCGGGCTTTAAGGAATACTTTGCCGTCAAGGCCAACCCCAACCCGGCGCTCATCTCCATTCTCAACGAATACGGCTGCGGCTGCGATTGCTCGAGCTATACCGAGCTCATGATCGCCCGCTCGCTGGGCATCACGGGACACGACATCATGTTCTCTTCCAACGACACGCCGGCTGCCGACTTTGAGCTCGCCAACAAGCTGGGTGTCATCGTCAACTTTGACGACATCAGCCACATCGAGTTCTTTGAGCGTGTTGCGGGGCCCATCCCCAAAACGGTCAGCTGCCGCTTTAATCCAGGCGGCCTGTTCCAACTCTCCAACGGCATCATGGACAACCCGGGCGACTCCAAATATGGCATGACCACCGAGCAGCTCTTTGAGGCCTTCCGCATGCTCAAGGCCAAGGGCGCCGAGAATTTTGGCATCCATGCCTTCCTTGCCAGCAACACCGTCACTAACGACTACTATCCCAAGCTCGCACGCATCCTCTTTAAACTTGCCGTGCGCCTGGAGCGCGAGACCGGCGCACATGTCGCCTTTATCAATCTGTCCGGCGGTGTGGGTATCCCCTACCTGCCCGAGCAGCAGGCCAACGACATTCACGCCATCGGTGAGGGCGTACACGCAGCCTACGACGAGATTCTGGTCCCCGCCGGCATGGGCGATGTGGCGATCTGCACCGAGATGGGTCGCTTTATGATGGGCCCCTACGGCTGCCTGGTCACCAAGGCCATCCACGAGAAGCAGATCTACAAGGACTATATCGGCGTGGACGCAAGCGCCGTCGATCTGATTCGTCCTGCCATGTATGGCGCCTACCACCACATTACGGTGATGGGCCAGCCGGGTGGCGACGACAAGACCACAGCGCCCGTCACGGACACCTACGACATCACGGGCAATCTGTGCGAGAACAATGACAAGTTCGCCATCGACCGCGAGCTTCCGCATATCGACATGGGCGACCTGCTCGTGATTCACGACACCGGCGCGCATGGCCACTCTATGGGCTACAACTACAACGGCCGCCTGCGCTCCGCCGAGGTGCTGCTGCGCCCCGACGGCTCGGCCGACCTTATCCGCCGCGCCGAGCGCCCGGGCGATTACTTTGCCACGCTCGACGTGCTACCGAGCGGCCGAGAGCTGCTGGCCAAGTCGCGCGCCGAAAGTGCCCGCCGTCGCGCCCAAGACGAGCGCCTGGCAGTCGCCGCCCAATGGAACAAACGCATCCAGATCGCGGACGCGAAGGAGAAGAACATGGACATCCGCAATCTCGAGGGCTCAATCGTCGCCCTCGTCACGCCGTTTAAAAAGGATGGCAGTGTCGACTTTGACGCACTCGAGCGCCTTATCGATTTCCACCTGCAAAACGGCACCGACGCCATCCTCACCCTGGGCACCACCGGCGAGAGCGCCACGATGACCGACGACGAGGACAACTCCGTCGTCGCCGCCGTGGTCAAGCATGTTGCAGGACGCGTCCCCGTCATTGCCGGCTCGGGCTCCAACTCCACGCAGACCATGCTCACCAAGTCGCTCACCTATCAGGGCCTGGGCGCCGACGGTCTGCTGCTCATTACCCCCTACTACAACAAGTCTAACGAAGAGGGTATCTATCAGCACTTTAAGACCGTCGCCGATGCCGTGGACATCCCCTGCATCCTGTACAACATCCCCGGCCGCTGCGGCTGCGGTATCAGCGAGCGCAATGTGGAGCGCCTGGCCGCGCACCCCAACATCATGGGTATTAAGGAAGCCTCGGGCAACGTCGCCTACGCGGCCAAGATCGCCCACCTGCTGTCCGACGACTTCCGTATGTACTCGGGCGAGGACGCGCTTACCGTACCGCTCATGAGCCTGGGAGCCTCGGGCACCATCAGCGTGTGGGCCGATGTTCAGCCGCAGCTCGCGCATGACATGTGCCGCGCCTATCTGGACGGCGACGTGGAGCGCGCCCGCGATATCCAGATTGCCGGTCAGCCGCTCATCAACGCCCTCTTTAGCGAGGTCAACCCCATCCCCGTCAAGGAAGCGCTCGCCCAGATGGGTATGATCGAGGCAAACTACCGTATGCCGCTGTGCCCCATGGCCAACGACACGCGCGCCGCACTTACCGATGCTCTGAAGGGAGCTGGTCTGCTTGATTAAGACCGTCATTATGGGAACGGGCCGTATGGGCTCGCTCATCCGCACCACCGCCGAGGGCGTTGTCGACGCCGCCGGTCAGCCTGTTTTCGACATCGTCGCCCAGATCGGCTTCGACTTGTCCGAGCTCGAGAGCGCACCGGCCGCCGATGTAATCATCGACTTCTCGAACGTCGCGACCTTCGATGCTGTCGTCGCCTATGTCGAGCGCACGGGCGCGGCGTTGGTCTCGGGCACCACGGGTTACACGCCCGAGCAGATGGACCGCCTGCGCGAGGCGGGCCAGAACGCCCGCGTCATGCAC
>CABSZR010000152.1 GCA_902482185.1 uncultured Collinsella sp.
CACGCGTTGACGGCAGCGGGGTCGGCCACGTCGCATTGATATGAGCGCGCCGTGGCGCCAGCCGCCTCGCAGGCGTCGCACGTCTCGCGCGCCGCATCGACGCTGCCGGCATAGACGACGGCGATATCGTAGCCATCCTCCGCCAGACCGATAGCGCAGGCGCGGCCGATACCCCGCGAGCCGCCCGTGACCAGTGCCACGCGACGTGAGTCGTTGCGCTCGAGCGCGCCATTGTTCAAGTTGCCCATGTCATTCCTTTCGGGTTACAGCCCTGTGGACTATGCGAGCTCGTCGGCAATAGCTGCGACCTGCTCGGCCGTCTCGCACGAATACACACGAACGTCGCTCAGCGTACGCTTGACCAGGCCGGACAGCGTTTTGCCGGGGCCGACCTCAATAAATGTGTCGATGCCTTGATCCTGCAGAGCATGCAGCGTATCGACCCAGCGTACGGCATGGCTCACCTGATTGGCCAAGACATCCGATGCCGTCTGGGGATCCGCCGGATAGGGCGCCGCTGTCATATTTGCCAAAACAGGAATGAGCAACGGGGACGGCGCGTGACCGGCCTCAATATATGCGGCAAGGCCACAGGTCGCCTCGGCCATATAGGGGCTATGAAATGCACCCGACACCGCGACCTTCATGGCGCGGCCGCCAGCCTCTTTTACCAGGACGTCGAGGGTCTGCAACTCATCGGGCGCTCCGGCCACAACCGTCTGCTGTGGGCTGTTGTAGTTGACTGGCCAGCAGTCCTCGCCGGCCCGTTTTGCCAGGCCCTCGACTTGCGCCGCATCGAGCTTGATGACGGCGCGCATGCCGCCCGGATGGCGCTCGGCAGCCGCGGCCATCAGCGCCGCGCGCTCGCACACGAGCTCAAAGCCCGCTCGCGTATCGAACGCCCCCGCAAAGGTGAGCGCGGCGACCTCGCCCAGCGAGAATCCCGCACAGGCGGCAGGTACCACGCCGCGCTCACGCAGGGCGGCAGCCGCTGCCAGGTCGTGAACGAACACGCACGGCTGCGTGTTCTCGGTCTGCGAGAGCTCCTCCTTGGAGGCGCTCCGGCACTGCTCGCTCGTCCCCGGGCGCACCTCGTCGGCAATGGTGAACACCTCGGCGGCCGCCGGCGATGTCTCGATCAGGTCGACGCCCATCGCGGGGTGTTGGGCACCCTGGCCGGCAAACAGAAACGCTACGCTACCCATGCGGACGCACCCTTCAGGACGCGCTCGGCGCCATCGACCAGATCGTCAACGATTTCGCGTGCGCTCTGGCGCTCGCTAACCATGCCGGCAATCTGTCCACACAAAAACGAACCCTCTTCGTAGTTGCCGTCCTTGGCGGCCTTACGCAGCGCACCGGTTCCCATAGCACCGAGCTCCTCGGCACTCGCGCCGGAACCCTCGCTCTTGGCATAGGCGTTGGTGAAGGGGCTCTTGAGGGCGCGCACTGGATGTCCCGTCGAGCGACCGGTCGCACGCGTTGAAGTGTCGTTGGCCTTCAGGACCATCTCTTTGTACTGCTCCGAGACGGTGCACTCGTCTGCGACCAGAAAGCGCGTACCCACTTGCACGCCTTCGGCGCCCAGCATAAAGGCGGCCGCCACGCCGCGGCCGTCGGCAATACCGCCGGCGGCCACGACGGGAATGTCAACCGCATCGACGACCTGCGGCACCAGTGCCATCGTCGAGGTCTCGCCAATATGGCCGCCCGATTCGGTACCCTCGGCAACAACCGCCGTGGCTCCACGACGTGCCACGAGGCGCGCCAGCGCCACCGAGGCAACGACCGGGATGACCTTGATGCCCGCCTCGTTCCACGCCTTCATGTACTTGGCGGGATTGCCGGCGCCCGTCACGACGACCGGCACTCGCTCGTCAATCACGACCTGTGCAACCTCGTCGGCGAACGGGCTCATGAGCATGACGTTGACGCCAAAGGGCTTATCCGTCCTGGCGCGCAGCTCGTGAATCTGGTCGCGCAGCCAGTTGGCGTCGGCGTTCATGGCCGCAATGATGCCCAAGCCACCCGCCTCGGACACTGCGGACGCCAGCGAGGCATCGGCAATCCAGGCCATACCGCCCTGGAACACGGGCTTTTCGATGCCGAGCAGATCGCAGAGAGGAGTCTTGAGCATCTCTACTTCTCCAATGCCGCCTCGACCGTATCGGCGAACTCGCCGACCGTCTTGGGGTTCTCCTCGGTATCGAGCTGGATGCCAAACTCGTCCTCGACGGCGACGAGGATCTCGACGGTGCCCAGGCTGTCGAGACCAATCTCCTCGAGCGTGGACTCGGGCTTCATCTCAACGTCGTCAAGACCGGCGGTCTCGCGGATAACGTCGCAAACGCGCTCGAAGGTCTTCTGATCTGCCATGGTAGTTCTCCTTTGGTTGTGCCCTAGGGCGTTTTTATTTCCTATGTGCGACTACTTCCAACGAAGCAGATAGCCACCTATATCCAGACCGGCGCCAAATCCAACCAAGGCGATCGTGTCGCCCGTGTGAAGTGCACCGGCGTTTGCCAGCCGGTCGAGGGCAAGCGGAATGCATGCGCTCGAAATGTTGCCGGTCTCGCGCAGCGTTCGAACCACGCGCTCGTCTGGCACGCCGAGGCGCTTGACCGCCTGACTCAGGATTCGTTCGTTAGCCTGATGGAATACAAAATGATCGATGTCTTCGACCAAAATGCTCGCATCGATCGCAAGCTTATGGACCGTGTCACAGATGGCGTTGACGCCGAACTTGAACACGCGGCGGCCATTCATGAACAGCACGCTCGCGCTATCTGCGGAAGCCTTAAACGGCGAGGTACCGACCAGACCGGGAACGCGCAACGTCTCGACGTCGGGCGCCGTCGAAAGCTCAACGGCAAGGGGGTTGTCTCCCCCAGCTTCAATCACTGCGGCGCCTGCCCCATCGCCAAATAGCACGCAGGTGGCACGGTCGGTCCACTCGAGCGCGCGCGTCATCTGCTCGGCAGCAACAACAAGCACGCGCTCGGCACGGCTGCGGGCGATATAGCCCTCGGCGACATCGAGCGCAAATACGAAGCCGGCACAAGCCGCCGAGACATCGAAGGCAGGGCACGTCGCGCCTAGTCGCTCAGCAACGGCACACGCCTCGGCGGGAACAAGGTGGTCACCCGTCGTCGTCGAGCAGACGATCAGATCCAGCTGGCTCGCGTCGATTCCGGACACCTGGAGTGCCCGCTCGCTCGCTGCTACGGCAAGGTCGTCAAGTGACTCGGTGGTGCAGACGTGGCGGCTCTTGATACCTGTGCGAGTAAAAATCCACTCATCCGAGGTATCGAGGAACTCAGACAGCTCGTCATTGGAAACACTGCGCTCAGGAAGTGCCGAACCTGTTCCAAGAATCGTGAAACCCATCACTAACCTCCTTTGAGTTGTTGACGTGTTTACATCGACCAAGAGAGGATAACGCATTTCAGTCTTTGTTGACGTGTTAACATTAAATTGTCCAAATGCGACAAAGGCTTCACATTGTGTCTATCTCTCGACACCATTGCGTCATTCACTTATTCAATAAGGAGGTAGCAGCCGCTATGGATGCCCAATTAACGATTGTCGATGTAACCGGATCGACCAACGATGACCTGCTCGAGGCAGGAAAACAGGGTGCGCCGCACGGCACAGGACTTGCCGCCCGCGCGCAAACGGCAGGACGCGGCCGGCGCGGCCACAAGTGGGATTCAACCGCCGGCAACCTATTGCTTTCGATTGTCCTGCGTCCATGCGTTAATCCCGCAAAGTACTCTGGTCTTGCCGCCGTCAGCGGCCTAGCGGTGCTCGAAGCACTCGAAAAGCAAGGCCTTGCAAGCGAAATAGCCCTCAAGTGGCCCAACGACCTGGTCGCGCGAGGACGCAAGCTCGGCGGCATTCTGGTCGAGGCCGCACGCGATAACGAAGGCAAACCTTTCGCCGTCTGCGGCATTGGTGTCAACGTAAACTACACGCCCCAAGAGGTGCCCGATGGCGGCCTGGCGGCAATTGGCCTCTCGGACCTCAACGAGAGCGTTCCCGCCGTCGACATGCTCCTCGATGAGGTCTATCACGCAGTTATAGACGCTGTAGATACCTGGGCAGAGCGCCTCAACGCCATGGAAGAAAACGCCGGACCGCTCGCGCCCGTCCACGACGAATATGTCGCACACCTCAATTGGATTGGGGAGCACGTTATCGCCCGCTCCCCCGCTGGAGACGAGCTGGCACGCGGCATATTTAGAACGGTCGACGATTGCGGCCGCGCAAGCATTGAGACCGAGAGCGGCTTGTGCGTCTTCCACTTCGAAGAAGCGTCCTTGCGCCCCCTGAGCGAATAGGGCGCCGCAGCCATCAGCTCGGCAGACGAATTCGCTATCCCAAAATCTAAACTCAAAACAAAAGAGCCCCGCTACCAAGATGGCAGCGGGGCTCTATAAGCTATGAGCGATATCGCTTAGAGCTTGATGTCGATGTCGACGCCAGCGGGGAGGTCGAGACGCATGAGCGAATCAACGGTGCCCGAGG
>CABSZR010000153.1 GCA_902482185.1 uncultured Collinsella sp.
CTCACCATTCGCTCGGGCGCCTACACGCGCGCCATTCAGGATCTAGATGCCGGCGTCGATGTATACGGCTGTCCTGCCTCGAGTTTTGTCGAGGTTGTCGAACACGAGCTCGCCTCGGGTGCACATCTGCAGGAACAGTGGCTTGAGAACGAGGACATCTTCGATACGCCTGCCGTGCGTGCGCTGGTGGGTGCCACGGTTGAGCCGCTGCGCGACCACGGTATCGATACCGTGGTGCTCGGCTGTACGCATTTTCCGCTGTTGGTGGGACCTATCCGCCATGCGCTGGGGCCTGGGGTGCGCGTCGTGAGTTCCGCCGAGGAGACCACACGCGAGCTGACCGATATCCTCACGCGCCGCGAGCAGCTGGCGGGCGACGCCGCCGAGCCGCAGCATCGTTTTGCCACGACGGCCGATAACATTGCCGAGTTTGCGGTGGCGGGTAGCTTTATCTTTGGTCAGCCGCTCAAGAGCATCGAACATATCGATATCGATGAGCTGAAATAGATACAAGGTCACCGACCAAAGGCTCACTTTCATCTTTTGCCGAAAGGAAATTTCTATGGAGTACATGCAGGTCAACCGCGCCAACGGTCGCGCCGCCAACGAGTTGCGCCCCGTTAAGCTCACCCGTGGCGTCATGAAGCACGCCCACGGCTCGTGTTTGGCCGAGTTCGGTGACACGCGCGTGCTGTGCGCCGCCACTATCGAGGAGGGCGTGCCGGGCTGGCGAAAGGGAGCTAAGGCCGGCTGGGTGACCGCGGAATACGCCATGCTGCCGGCGTCGACCGGCAAGCGCTGCAAGCGCGAACACGCCAACCGCAAGGGTCGCTCCATGGAGATTGAGCGTCTGATCGGCCGCAGCCTACGCACCGTCGTCAACATGAAGGCGCTCGGCGAGTACACCGTCACCGTCGACTGCGACGTGATTCAGGCAGACGGCGGCACGCGAACGGCGAGCATTACCGGCGCCTGGGTGGCGCTGCACGACGCCCTTGCCATGTGGGTCGAGGCGGGCAAACTCGAGCGCATCCCGCTCACGGGCCAGGTTGCCGCCATTTCCATGGGCGTCGTCGACGGCAACACCCTGCTCGACTTGGATTATTCCGAGGACAGCCACGCCGAGGTCGACATGAACCTCGTCGCCACCGATTCCGGTGAGATGATCGAACTCCAGGGTACCGGCGAGCAGGCGCCCTTCGACCGCAAGCGTCTCAACGCCCTGCTCGACCTGGGCGACAAGGGTATCGCTGAGCTCATCGAGCTTCAGCGCCAAGCCATCGCCTAACCTGCCAAAAAGGGACAGGTTTATTTTGGTAGGTTTTACCTGTGGAGACGTCTGGACACAAGACTGCCGTTGATTGAGAGGGGAGAGGCGGAGTCCCTCGTTGCCCGCGGCTCGGCATTGCTTTAGAGACAAGGAGGCCAGTCATGGCACTTGAGAAGATTGACATCGACACCCTCGACCCGGCGGCGACCATCGTCGTGGCAACGGGCAACGCCCATAAGCTCACCGAGATCGAGGCCATTTTGGGCAAGGTCATGCCCGAGGTGCGCTTTGTGGCGCTCGGCCAGCTGGGCGATTTTGAGGACCCCGAGGAAAACGGCACGACGTTTTTGGAGAACGCCGTCATCAAGGCGCAGGCTGCGGTCGAGGAGACGGGCCTTATGGCCATCGCCGACGACTCCGGCTTGGTCGTCGATGCGTTGGACGGCGAGCCGGGCGTGTATAGCGCGCGCTATGCGGGCGTGCACGGCGACGATGCCGCCAACAACGCCAAGCTGCTCGTTAACCTGGAAGGCGTGGCCGACGAGGATCGCACCGCGCGCTTTATGAGCGTCGTTGCGCTCATCGACACGGACGGTTTGGTCACCTATGGCGAGGGCGCCTGCGAGGGCGTTATCGCGCACGAGGGCCGCGGCGATCACGGCTTTGGCTACGACCCGCTGTTCCTGCCGGTCGACACGCCGGGCAAGACCATGGCCGAGCTGACGGCGGACGAGAAGAACGCCATCAGCCATCGTTTCCATGCGCTCGAGCATCTGTCCGCCAAGCTGACGGGCGAGGAGTAGACCGTGCGTGCGGTGGTGCAGCGCGTGCTCAACGCCGGCGTGACGGTCGACGGCGAGTGCGTGGGCCGCATTGGACGCGGCTACCTGGTGCTGCTGGGTGTGGGCCATGGCGATACGCGTGCCGAGGCCGACAAGCTGTGGGGCAAGCTCCGCGGGCTGCGTATCAACGAGGACGAGAACGGCAAGACCAACTTGGCGCTGGCGGATGTCGACGGCGAGGTGCTCGTGGTGTCGCAGTTCACGCTGTTCGCCGATTGCCGTCACGGCCGCCGTCCATCGTTTACGGATGCTGGCGCCCCCGATGTCGCCAACGAGCTCTACGAGTACTTCCTGACGCTCGTTCGCCAAGATGTCGAACACGTGGCGCACGGCATCTTTGGCGCCGATATGAAAGTCGATCTTGTCAACGACGGCCCATTCACCATCGTCTTGGACACCGATAGTCTGTAAGTAGTCAATTTGGGAGCGGGCTTTTTTAGCTACTTGCGTATGGCAACAGCGGGGTGCTATAGTATTAGAGTTTTGTCTATCTTAGGGGTATTATCCCCTTTTTGAATTGCACCTTCTGGAGGCCCTGTTCATGGAAGAGATGGAAGTCAATCACGTCGACGACATCCACGAGAAGCTGACCGATATGGTGGGCGATCGCGTCAAGGTTAAGGCCAACATGGGCCGTACCCGCGTCGTCGAGCGCATGGGCACCATCAAGAGCGTCCACCCGGCCGTCTTCATTGTCGAGGTCGACGAGCGTCGCGGCCGCAAGTCGCGTCAGTCCTACCAGTATATCGATGTGCTCACCGGTCAGGTCGAGCTGTTCGACCCTGAGAGCGGCGAGCATATCTTTACCCCGCTCGGCAATCAGCTCGAGGAGCACTAACGGTGACCGATCGGTCCCTGACTCTTTCCGCGCCGGCAAAGATTAACCTCTATCTGGGGGTTCATACCGAGCGCGACGCCCGCGGCTATCACAGGGTCGATTCCCTGATGGCAGCCGTCGGTCTTGCCGATATCGTGACGATCGCCCCGGCGCAGGAGCTGACCGTCCAGACGATTCCGGCATCCGACTTTCCCATGCAAAAGAATACGGCGTATCGGGCTGCGGCTGCTATGGCCGATCATTATGGTCGCGAGGCAAACATCTGCGTGACGATTGAGAAGCGCATTCCATTGTGCGCCGGCTTGGGCGGCCCCTCGACGGATGCGGCCGCGGTCATTGTCGCCTTGGCGGAGCTCTGGGGCATTGATCGCACCGACCCCGCGCTCGACGACATTGCGCGGGGCATTGGTGCTGACGTCCCGTTCTTTTTGCACGCGAGCCCTGCGTTCTACGTAGGTGGGGGAGACGTGCTGGCAACTGAGTACCCCGCGCTGCCCGCGACGCCCGTCGTGCTGGTCAAGCCGCGCGAGGCAAGCATTTCAACAATTGAAGCCTATCGACGTTTTGACGAGACCCCAGCGCCTGCGGACAAGCCCGGAGCGATTGCATCTGCCCTTCGCTCGGGAGATGCAGAGGCGGCCTACGCGCTCGTCCACAACAACCTGGGTGTCATTTCCGCGCAGATGGAGCCGCGGATTCAAACGGTGCTCGACTGGCTTCGTTCACAGGACGGTACCATTGCCGTAAACGTGTGCGGTTCGGGTGCCTGTTCGTTTGCTCTCTGCGATACCGCCGCCACGGCAGTCAATCTTGCGGCAGACGCTCAACAAAACGGCTGGTGGGCTTATGCAACGGAGCTCGTTTCCGACACGGTTCGCATTGAAGCGCCAAAGAAGTAAAAATTTCTCTGGCACACGACGGAAATCTTTGTTACTATAGTCGAGCTAACGGGTTGTGGCTCAGTTTGGTAGAGCACTGCGTTCGGGACGCAGGGGTCGCTGGTTCAAATCCAGTCAACCCGACCAGAGCATGAGGAGGGACCGCTTCTTGCGGTCCCTTTTTTTAGCTATTGTTGTGATACCGCGGCACCCGCGGTATACTCATTCGAGCTTGTCTCGCTGTATTGTGGAGGTCTACATGTTTGGACTGAGGGCTCCTGAGCTCATCATTATTCTCGTCGTTGTCCTGATTATCTTTGGACCTAAGAACCTGCCGAAACTCGGTAAGTCCCTCGGCTCTACCGTCAAGAATATCCGCGAGGGTATGGAGGGCGACGATAAGGCCGAGACCAAGCAGGCCGAGGAGGTCGTGGTCGAGCAGTCCGAGGAGGACAAGGAGATCGCTGAGCTCGAGGCCAAGCTCGCTGCTGCCAAGAAGAAGCAGGCAGAGGACAGCGACGCGGACGCAGAGTAGTCCCATCCCTTTGGGGTGAGCACCTGACCGGCTTGCCCGCAGGCTAGCCGGTCTTTTTCGTTTTTGTTGACAGTTGATCGTTACATCATAGTTGGGGAGATATCCGTATGGACGCAAGCCAGATCGTACTGACCGCTGAGG
>CABSZR010000154.1 GCA_902482185.1 uncultured Collinsella sp.
GTAATGTCGGAGAGGCCCTTGCTCAGCGCCACGACAACGCCGCGGATACCCTTGTCGCCGACGAGCAGGTCGGAGCCGTTGCCCACGATGGTGAGCGGCAGGTCGCAGCGATAACAGGTGTCGAGCGTGGCGACGAGGCCCTGCTCGGTATCGGGCGTGACAAAGACGTCGGCCGGGCCGCCGATCTTAAACGTGGTGTGCTCGCGCATGGGCTCGCTCATCAGCACGTTGTCCTCGCCGGCAACTCCGGCGAGCGCGCAGAGCAGGTCCTCGTTGAAAAAGTCATTCTCGTGCATACGAATATCCGCCTTATGGTGGTCGTTTTCATTAATCGAATGCAATATACCCCACCCGGATGGATTTGGTGCAAAGTAACCTGACCCCAATGCATCACATGGTGCAAAGGGGTCAGGTTACTTTGCACCAATCGCGGCGATAAAACAGCCGTCTACCGGATTGGTAAAGTGTTTATCATCAAGGTAGAGGGACGGTCGCTATACTTTCAAGAGATTGCGCGTAAACCTGGAAGGAGCGAGATGGCCAACAAAGTCACCCTCAAGCAGATCGCCCAGGAGGTGGGGCTTTCCCCCTCGTCGGTCTCGCTTGTTCTCAATAATCGGCCCTGTCGCATCTCGGAAGAAAACCGCAAGCTCATCAAGGAGGTCGCGGCGCGCAACCACTATGTTCCTAATCAGATTGCGCGTAGTCTGGTCATGCGCGAGTCGCGCACGCTGGGCCTTATCGTCCCTAACATCGAGAGCCGCTTTTTTGCCTCGCTCGCCGGTAGCCTGGAAAAGCGCTGCCGCGAGGACGGCTATGCGCTCTTTATTACCAGCTCGGGTGGAAGTGCCGACGACGATCTGGAGCTGCTGCGTCAGCTGGTAACGCGCGGCGTTGATGGCGTCTTCCTGGTTGTGGGCGACGAGTTCTCCGACGACCGCGCCCTGCGCGAAGAAGTCAGCCATCTGCCTATCCCTGCCGTGATGGTCGACCGTGCCATTGAGGGGCTCGAGTGCGACAAGGTGATGTTCGACCACGAGATGGGTGGCTACATGGCCACCCGCTATCTGATCGAGCAGGGCCACCGTCGCATTGCCTGCTTGGTTAACGCGCGCCGTTCCAATACGGGGCGTAAGCGACTTGCCGGCTATGAGCGCGCGCTGCGCGAGGTTGGCCTGCCTATCGACGCACGTTTGGAGTTTGAGAGCGAGTACTACATTCCGAGTGCCTACGAGGCCTCGGAGGCGGTGCTCGCAACTGATGCCACCGCTGTGTTCGCAAGTTCGGATAACATCGCCCTCGGTCTGCTCAAGCGCTTGCACGAGATGGGGAAGAGCATCCCGGGCGATATCTCGGTCGTAAGCTATGACAACTCGGCGGCCGACGTTCTCTTTGAGCCGGCGCTGACCGCGATTGAGCAGGATCCTGGTGTCCTTGCGGAGCATGCTTTTGGCTGCATGTCCAAGCGTCTTGCCGGTAGGGGCGGCAGGCGTGCCGAAGAGGTCGTCCTGGAGCCGGCGCTTATCGTTAAGGGCAGCGTGCTCGATCTTACCGAATGTAGCTAAGCGTACTTGTTTGTTTGCATAGATTGCATGCGGAGTGTCCGCTATTTGCCGGCGGGGCCGGGGTGCCTGCCTTGTTTTGAGAAGTTCGCGGAGCCCACTTCTCAAAACAAGGCAGGCACCCCGGCCCTCGTCCGTGAACTCTTCCGCTGGGCGAGCTATAGACGCCGCGCACCGATAGGGTAAGGCGGCGGCTTGAAATTGGTGCTATATTCAGCTTGAGTTGTTTAATGCTAGTACGGGAGGCTGATATGGGGCTGTTCAAGAAGAAAAACCCGCAGGATGCCTTTGATCCCGATGTGTTTACCATCACGGATACGATTTTGGACCCGCCGCGGTTTACATTTTTGCCGGCTATCTACCAGGATGCCACGCGCCGCAAGTGGGCTGTGCATCAACGCGGTGGCGAGCCGAAGATTTTTGACTATGCGGACGTGTTGCAGTGCGAAGTAGCCGAGGCGGGCGATCCGGAGGCCGAAGAAGCGGTCTCTAAACAGGAATTTGCCCGGCGTATCCTGGCAAATCCTGCCAAGGCAGCAAAAATAAATGCTGCCAAGCGTAATATGTGTCTTGGTATGGGCGTTGTTGTGGCGGTTCAGACGGGAAAAGACGAGGTTTCCAAATTAGAGATTCCCGTTATGACCGACGAGGTCAAACGCGATTCAAGTCTATATAAGTCGTATCGGAATGTCGCCGAGAAGATCAAGGCCGAATTTGATGCCATGGGAGGGCTGACCTAATTTTGGCGGCATACGTGTCTGAATGAGGAGTCTGTGCAATGGCAGGCGAATCTTATGCAATTCCCCCCAAAGATCGTGCTGTTGAGGGAATTCTTTGGTATATCCAGCACCATCAGCTTGCCGGCGGCGATCGCCTGCCGGCCGAGCGCGTGCTGTGCGAAGAGATTGGCGTTTCGCGTACGGCGTTGCGTGCCGGTATCACGCGGCTTATCTCGTGTGGAACGCTCGAGAGCCGTCGCGGATCGGGCACGTATGTGTGTCCTCCCAAGCCGCTGAATATCTTCCAGGAAACGTATAACTTTTCCGATGCTGTGCGGACTGCCGGCCTGCACCCCTCTTCTCGTCTGGTTTCCACCGGGACCATCGAGGCGGATGAGGCGCTTGCCGACAAGCTTGGGGTGGCTGTAGGCGCTCCCTTGCTCCGCATGCAGCGCGTTCGACTTATTGAGGGCGAGCCGACGTCAATCGAGACGGCTCACGTTAACCTGTCCCTGTGCCCATCGCTTATCGAGCACGATTTTGAGTGCGAGAGCCTTTACGATGTCTTGCTCAAAGAAGGTGGCGTGCGTGTTGAGCATGGACGTGAGCATATCTCCATCTCGCGTTTGAACGCCGAAGAGGCCGAGCTGCTCCAGCAAGAAGAGGGAACGCCGGTGTTCTATGAGAGCTCGATCGAATTTGATAAGGACATGCGTTTTGTGGAGCATTGCAAATCGGTGATTTTGCCCACAAAGTTCCGCTTTGCCGATAACGGCGAAGAGAACGGCATAAGGAGCGTGGCAGGTGAACAATGGCTGAAACAGTAGATGCCACCCCGGTTTATATGCGCATTCGACGCCGCATCGAGGAACGTATCGAGCGCAGTATATATCCCACGGGTTCCATGATTCCGTCCGAAAAAGACCTTGCCGAGGAATTTGGTACGACACGCTTGACCATCCGAAGCGCTGTCGATGAGCTGGTTCGGCGCGGGCAGATTCGCCGTGTTCGGGGAAAAGGTGCCTTTGTGGCGCAGAAAGTACCTGCTTTTTTTGAACGCACGGTCGGTTTCCGTGAATCGGTCCGTGCTTCGGGCGGCGAGCCGTCCGTCCGTATTCTCGCGCGTTCCAAGCGTTATGCGGGGCCATATTACGCCGACCTGTTTGGCATCGCCGAGGACGACCTGCTCTATTCCGTTCGACGCCTGAACTGCATAAACGGTAGCCCCGTATCGATTGAGACGGCGCTGATTCCCTGCCTGCTGTTCCCAACCATCGAAGATATTGACGTGTCGGTCTTCAGTTTGTACGAGACCTATGAGATGCTGGGCCGAAAGCCAGTCATGGCACAGGAAAAGCTCGATATCGAAGCGCTGGGCGCACGAGATGCCGGCCTCCTTGGACTGGAACAGGGCGATCTTGTTTTGCTTTTGGAATGCGTGAGCTATGACGCGAGCGGTCAGGCTATCGAGTATGTAAAGTCCTTCAATCGTGGCGATACGGGCGGCTACACCTATACGTACTAGCTGGTATTTTGTGAATAACGGCTGGGAAACTAACCAGTTTTGATCGTTGGGTCAGCTGTATATACAACCTTACAGGGCTCAAAATCGACCGTTCGCCGATGGGGATAAATTAATCGACAAAGAGGTATCAAAAAGCCGTAACCTGTAACTGTGATTGGTATCAAATACTAATGATTTGTTACGAGGTGAGACGATGAAGATGCTCGATTACGTTCAGCTTGCCCATGTGCGTATGGGGGAGAACCTCGAGCGTTCGTCTGAGCTGGTAGCGCAGCTCGTTGATATTTTCCAGTCCGGTTCTTTTGACGCGCTGCGCATCGTTGCTTCGGGTTCGTCGCGCCATGCCGCCGATTGCGCCCGCGATTACCTGCAAGATGCCCTGCAAATGCAGGTGTCCGTTGTGACGCCCGAGGCCTTCGTTGATTTTGAACACACCTATCCGCAGCATGCGCTCAACATTGCCGTCTCGCAGAGTGGCTATTCGACCAATACGATTGCGGCGCTCGATTACATGCGCGCACACGATATGGCTGCAGTTGCGCTCACGGCAAACGTCGAGGCACCCATCAAGGAACACGCTGACATCGTTCTTGACTACGGTGTGGGCGTCGAGTCGGTGGACTTTGTGACTCTGGGCGTCGAGGTTCTCGTTGAGTATCTGGTGCTCTTTGGTATTTACGG
>CABSZR010000155.1 GCA_902482185.1 uncultured Collinsella sp.
GTGTCTCCCACGCGCACCGCGTCGGGGTCCTTGAGGCCCGTGACCACGTAGCCGACCTCGCCCACGCCCAGCTCGTCAACGGGCTGCTCGGCGGGGCGCTTGACGCCCACGCCGTCAACAAGGAAGTCGATGCCAGATTGCATCATGAGCAGCGTCTGGCCCTTGCAGATGGAGCCGTCAAAGACGCGCACCGTGGCGACGACGCCTCGGTATTCGTCAAAGTAGGAGTCCAGGATGAGGGCCTTGAGCGGCGCGTCCGCGTCACCCTTGGGGGGCGAGACCAGGAAGACGATGGCCTCCAGGAGGTCGTGGATGCCCTCGCCCGTCTTGCCGGAGACGCACACGGCGTCGTCTGCCGGGATGGCAAGGTCCTCCTCGATCTCCTCCTTGACCTCGTCGGGGTGGGCGCTCGGAAGGTCGATCTTGTTGATGGCCGGGACGATGTCCAGATTGGCATTCATGGCCAGGTTGGCATTGGAGACCGTCTGGGCCTCCACGCCCTGGGTGGCGTCCACGACAAGGACCGCGCCCTCGCACGCGGCCAAGGACCTCGAGACCTCGTAGGTGAAGTCGACGTGTCCCGGGGTGTCGATGAGGTTGAACTGGTAGGTCTGGCCGTCATCGGCGTCATACATCACCCTCACGGCGTTCGACTTGATCGTGATGCCGCGCTCGCGCTCGATGTCCATCGTGTCAAGCAGCTGCGACTCCATGTCGCGCTCATCGACGGTATGGGTGAGCTCGAGGATGCGGTCACTGATCGTGGACTTGCCATGGTCGATATGCGCAACGATCGAGAAGTTGCGGATGTGGGAAATGTCAATTGAAGTATTCATGCGGACTATCTTACCCGAGCGGTACAAAAAATGGAGCCTGTTCCATAAAACAGGCTCCATTTATGCGCGTAATCTGTGTGGTGTGAAATTTACAACTTAGGCGTTGATGCTGTTCACGAGCTTGGCAAGACCGGACTTGCGGTTGGAAGCCTGGTTCTTGTGGATAACATGCTTGGCGGCAGCCATGTCGAGACGCTTGGTGACGGTCTTGAGGGCAGCCTGGGCCTTCTCGGCGTCGCCCTCGGCGACGGCGGACTGGACGTGCTTGGTCAGCGTCTTGAGCTCGGACTTGACAGCCTTGTTACGCATGCGAGCTGCCTCATTGGTGCGGATACGCTTCTTCTGAGACTTGATGTTTGCCACTTCTGGAGTTCCTTTCGAGTTCCTTGCAAAAAATGTATGACACCTCTGAGACACGGTGAGGTCATGCAAGCGCCTACTATAGCACGCTCCCCCTCAAAGGGATAGAACGAATTTGTCAAATAGGCAGGTATCATCACGATTTTCTCAAGATGTTCGTAATCCAGAGCAAAAGCGCGGTCTGAGAATCGGCCGAACCCTTCAGCGCGAGCTCCACATCGACCGCGCCCTCGAGCGCTGCGACGAGCTCTGCCATCGAAAAGCGACGTGACCAGGTCAGGTGATTCTTGACCTGCCAGGACTGGAGCTTAAGTGTTGCGGCCAACTCACGACCCTGTCCGCGCGCATCGAGCGCCTTGGCGACGATAAGCTCGCGGATGCGGCCGCACAGCAATGTGTAAGTCCACACGTAGCTCTTGGCGGGCAGTAGATTGAAGAGCTCGAGAGAGCGTCGCATGTCACGGGCCGAGACCGCATTGAGAAAGTCCCAGGGTTGAACCTCGGCCGTACGTACAATCCAGCGCTCAACGTCGGCAAGCTCAATCTGGGGCGCCTCGACCATCTGGGCGAGCTTTGCCAGGTCGTTATCGAGCATGCGCGTGTTTTCGCCAGAGCGCGAGACGAGCTCCTCGGCAGCAGCCGTCGAGATGGACTTACCGTGCTGCGTCGCCATCTGCTGGACGCGGCGCGGCAGTTCCCAGCGCTTGGTACCCGAGCAATCGACGATAGCCTTCTTGTCGATCTTGGCGATTGCCTTATACAGGCGCGTATTCTTGGCAAGTGAGTCGGCGATAATGAGACAGACCGTCGTGGGGCTGGGACTTGCGAGGTACTCGACAAGCGGTTCCGAGACCGCCTTGGCGAGCTTTGAGCAGCCATCAAGGATTACCAGGCGAAACTCACTACCCATCGGAAAGGTGTTAAGCGATCCGATAATCGACTCGATATCGGGGTCCTTGGTCATGTCGCGCTCATCGAGGTTGAAGTCGACCATACCCGACTTTTCCAGACGCGCTTTCATACGCGAGACGGCGTGATCGCGCTTGACTCCGTCGGTACCGACGATCAGATATGCCGGCAGCAGACCGGTTTCGGACATTGCGCTCCCCTCCCGCAGGCCTTCGTATTCGCTCCGTGCCATTCTAGCCCAGGGGCCCACCACACGCCAACGATGTCGTCACGGTTGCTGGCATCGCATCGCAAAGCCATTCGCAGTCGGCGTGACGGTAATGTCGCCGTGTTCGATAGTGCACGCGAACACGGCGCCCGCTTCCTTAACGGCATCGATGCAGGCATCGGACGGATGGCCGTATCGATTCCCTTCGCCCGCACTCGCGAGGGAAAGCTCGGGCTTCAGGACGTCCAGCAACTCATCATCGACTGAAACCTTAGAGCCGTGATGCCCAAGTTTAAGTACGTCGATATCCCCCACCTCCTGCACGAATTCCCGTTCTTGGTCGATCTCGGCATCACCGGTGAGGAGCATACGCAGGCCCTTGCCTTCCTGAACATATGAGAGCAGCAGGACAAGCGAGTCCTCATTTCCCTCGCCATCTACGGACTCGAATGGCCACATCACGCGGGCGCAAAATGAGCCGATATCGACCGTATCCCCACGGCGCACCTGCCGATACTCCACGCCAGGTCGGTTCAATACCTCGGCAGGAGCATCCTCCAGCGCATCCGCCGCCACGGCAATCGTACCGACCGGAAACTGTTCGAGCACGGCAGGCAGACCACCCCAGTGGTCCTCATCCCAATGCGTCACAAAGACGGCATCGATATGGTGCACGTTATTGCGAACCAACGCCGCCACCACGCGCTCGTCGAGCCCGCAGTCGACGAGTGCCACTGCACCGCCCTGGCGGATAAGAATCGCATCGGCCTGGCCCACATCGAGCACCGTCACAGAAGGCGGAGCGAATCGATCCCAGTAGACGTACGGAATCGCAGCCAGGAACACCAGACATGCAAGCCCCACCGCCACAGGACGTGCACGGGGACGTGGCCACCAGACCAGCAGAACCGCCAGCAAACACGGCACTAGGTAAATCCACATGCTATCGGGCGGCACGCTCACGGATGCACCCGGCACGGCGGCAAACAGCTGCTCAAAGAACAGCGCGCAACGGGCGGCAATCATGGGCACAACGAGCGCCCAAGTCCGCAACGGCGCCACGAGCGAAAAGGGAACCAGCACGATCGACACAGCAAGCAGTACGCTCACCACCGGACCAATGACCGCATTTGCCAACGGAGCAATGAGCGAGAACGTACCGAAGGCAGGAATGGTAATGGGAAGTGTCGCCAGTTGCGAGCACAACGTGACGGAAAGCATGCCAGCAACGCCTGATGGCACACCCAACTCACCCAAAGCGTAGGTCGCATAGGGGCAAAAGCACAGAATGGCTAAAACGCTGGCGCATGAAAGCTGAAAGCCCATCTCGAACAGCACCGTCGGCCGCAGTAGCACAAAGATGGACATGGTTACGAAGAGCGCCGATGCACCGTGCCGGCGACGCCCTGCGCCGTTTACGACAAGCGTCGCGAACACCATGCAGCACGCGCGCACGGCCGAGGGAGACGCGCCCGTAAAGGCAGCGTAGCCCACAAGCGTTACCGCCAATATCGCCCGCTGAAGACCACGTGAGCACCGAGTCTTTTGCAATACACCCTCGATTACAAACCCCACGATAGCCAAATGGCCGCCCGAGACGGCGATAAGATGCGCCGTTCCCGTCACCGAAAACCAGTCGCCCGCCGGCTGGGCGCGCAGCTCGGCCGAACGACCGCAGACGACACCGGCTATGAGCGCACGCGCCGGGTCGGTCGCAGGCGCGATGGACGCAAGCAGCCCATTTCGCAGCCGAAGCAGCGGCCCCGGAGAGCCCTCATCGACCGACACAATCCGAACGGCTTTTACCTTGCGCACCTCGCCTCGGAGCGCGCGCGATCGTCCATACGCATCGTTCTCAAAACGTGAAACGCGACCGATAACACGCACGTGCGCCCCAACATTGAGCTCGCTGTCACACGATAGGCGAACCGTTGCCAAGTTCTTACCGTCCGCACGTGCCTCGCAGGTATAGGAATACACGTCGTCGTTTATGGATGGATCACCCTGCACGACAAACTCGAGGCTGCTTGCCGCTCGACCGTCGAGCGCCTTCGAGGCGCTTAGCACGCCCACAGCCCACCACGCCGAGACGACCGCTCCCGCCACGAGACCGACGGACGCGGCATACAG
>CABSZR010000156.1 GCA_902482185.1 uncultured Collinsella sp.
TTGGGCTTGGAGCAAGGAAGCTCGCCGACCATACGGCCGGTTTGGCCGTTCATGGCAAACAGGTAGCTCTTGCCGTTCCACGAGGTGGAAAGCATCCACACGGGGAACAGGGCATAGTCGCTGTCTTCCCAGGTGTAGTCGAGCTGCTTGCTTTCGACCGTGGCATCGTCATATTCGTCGACGACGGTTTCGCGCAGGGCCGAGATCGTGCTTTCCTCCATGCGGCGTTCGGCGCGCGCCTTGCAGGTTTCGCAGTCCTCGTCGTAGCGGTTGGCGATGTAGCCGGGCATATACGCGACCGAAAACGGGCGCAGCGCGTCGTAGTCAAACGGCTCGATGGCGTCCATGTGGCCGTCGGGCATCTTGGACGATCCGTCGACGGGCACGCGCTCAAACGAGATATTGCCCTTACGGTAGGCGTCGTAGTGGTCGGTGGTCGTGACGGTGCGATCGGGTTCCTCGGTTACGGTCTCGTTGGTCGCGTCAAAGTACACCTCGCCGTCCACGCGGGCACCGTAGAGCCAAAACGGCACGTAGACACCTTGGACCTCGTCGATGTGGTTGCCGGTGACAAAGCTCTTGGGCAGCAAGATCTTGCCCTTGTAGTGTTCCTTGAGTGCGGCTGTGACGTCGTCGCGCCCGAGCTTAAACGGAATTACCAGGTCGGGCGAGAAGTCGCCAGAGAGCTGGCCGGGCGCCACGGCGGAGTTGCCGCAGTACGGGCAGGTGGTGACGGCGACGGTGCCGTCGGACACGAGCTCGGCGCCGCACGACGAGCAGATGTAGCCAGCGTTTTGGGCGAGCTCCTGCACCGCGTCGTCGGCGACGGGCTTGGGCGTTGCGGCTACTGCATCGGCTTTGGCATCTGCCTTGTCCTGGCGCTCGCGATAGAGGGCCTCGACTTCTTCGACTTCAAAACGAGAATCGCAGTAGTCACAGACGAGCTTTTGCTCGGCACTGGCAAAATGCAAGGGGCCACCGCAGGCAGGGCACTGATAGTTAACGCTCTCGAAGGCCATGATCGGTCCTTTCGCTGCCGGAGGCTATGCGCCGATGGCGCCGCCGCAGTATTCGCAGCGCCCACTGGCATCGGGAATGGTGGTGGCTCCGCAGAAGGGGCAGGTCACCGCGGTCTTGGGGGCCTTGGCGGCCACGACGCTGTCGCGCGTCTCCTGGCGCAGCTGCACCAGCGCGTCGCGGACCTCGGTTGCCTGGCGCTTGGCCTCGCGGTATTCGATGGAGCCGCGCTGATCGATGGTGGAGTCGTTCACGCGCAGGTTGATCTCGGTAAAGTACGGCGTGTTGACGTGAATGGTCAGGTTAAAGTCGTAATCCAGGTCATAGCGCGGCGGATTGTAGCTCTCGCGCTCGCCGTCCTTGGTCTCGCGATAGATCTCGGTGCGATGCTCGTCGATATCCATATCGCAGCCGAGTACCTGCGAGAACTCGATGATGTCGGGATTGGCGTCGCGCCAGCGGCTCTGCGAAGTGATGATCAGCAGGCCCGCGTCCTCATCGAGCATAATATTGGTGCGCCCGGCAGAAAGCGTGCGCGTGGGGTTGAACGAAGACAGGCGCTCGGCGTTGGCCTCGCGGTAGGCGAGTTGCTCACGGATATCGTCCGCGGTGCTGGAGCGATAGCCGTGAAAGTAGGGGGAGAGCTTGCCGGCGCATTCTTTGCACAGGTAGCCTTCGTTGATTTTGGTCTTTCCCAAAAGTCCCAGCTCGGTACCGCAAATCGCGCACTCTTTCTTCTCGAACATCTTGTCAAAGAAGCCCATAGCTGCCTCCCATCAACTGGTAGCGTGTGTCACTTTTGATGATGGGGGAGTGCGCGATCCTTCGCGATACCCAGACGGCTCAAGGAGTCTCCACAGCTGGGACACATGGCCCATTTTCCCGACTAGTCATCGGGGGCACTTTTGTTGAGGGCGGTTTGGGCTGGATTGGAAGCACTTCGGGCATTGCGTGTGTATCAGGACCCGTTCTCCATTAAAATGGTTTTCCGGACATCTAACCGGCTGGGGGTTACCATGAGGGACCTGGGAGACACAACCGCATACCTGCGCCGGGGCATACGGGAGATTCTGTGCCTGGCGCTTTTCGTTTTTACGTTTTTGGCTGTCGAGTACCTCTTTGATGTGCGCGTCGCCGAGTTTGTACCGTCGAATGAGGTTGTCATTTACGAGAGCATCGTCATTGGTGCGAGCGTGATCGGCTTTTTCGTGCGCCCTCTTCTGTGCTATCGTCGCCCTCAGGCGATTGCTGCGACGAGTGACATCACAGGCGTGCTGTTGGTGTCGGCATTGCTGCTGATGATTATGGCGGTGCAGTTCCAAGTGGTGATCGCCGGGGGCTTGGTTGCCTGTTGCGCTCTGGGCTACTGCGGATCGACCGCCCATGCCAACTTTGCGCGTCGTTTTGCGCGGACCCCTTGCCTGGCGCGTGCCGCGGCGCTTTCCTATGCTGCCGGCATTCTGGTTCAGGTGCTCAACCATATGGTAATGCCCGCGGGAATTCCGCAACAATTTGTGCTGATTGTCTGCGCGATTGCGCAGGTAGAGCTGCTCCATGTCGCCCGGCGAGCCAAGCTGCGCGACGAGGCTGCGCCCGAGTTTGAGGCTGAGATTGCCGAGCTATCGGTCGATGCGTCGGAATATGGCGCCAAGTGGCAGGAAGCCCCCGAGGCAAAGGCGGCTTTTCATGCCGCCGTGGTGCGTCTGACGGTGGCGACCGCCTGCCTCACGGGCGTATTCGCCGCTATCAATGCGGGGCTTACGACCTCGCATGCCGCCGGCGCTATCGACTTGGGTGACTGGCCGCGCCTGTTGCTCATCTTGAGCGTCCTTGCCGCCGGCGTCTTGTATGACCTGCACGGACGCTCGTACATGAACATCATCATGACGTGTGCCGCCATGCTGTCCACACTCTCGTTCTTTCTGCTTATCACCGATGCTAATGGCGGTAATGTACTTGCCGCCACGATGATTTTCTACCTGGGCTCGGGCTTTTTCGTGGTGTTCTTTACCGCGAAGTTCGCTGCCGTTTCGATGTATGCCCGCTGGGCGTATCTGTGGCCATGCATGGGTCGCGTCATCAACAATATCTGCACGCTGCTGGTGACGGCGCCGGCGGTGGCGATTATCTCGAGCCAAAACGTGCTGACGGCAGTTGCCGTGGTGCTTGTGCTGTTTGTGGGCATTGCGATTTCGCTGCTGGGACAGTTTGGGCAAGGCGCCGACGGTTCGGCATCGCGCGGGGGGGGGTTGGCGTTTGCCGTCGATGACCTTGGCGAGATCCATGCGCCCGAACGGGCCGATACGGTGCCGCCGGAGGCTCCGGAGCTGTCGTTTAACGAGCGTCTTGAGGGCTTTGTCGCCGCCTTTGGCCTTACCAAGCGCGAGCGCGATGTCCTGGAGGCCCTGGTTGCATCGGACGACAGCGTGCAGGATGTGGCGGCGTCGCTCTTCCTTTCGCGCTCCACGCTCTACCGCCATATCGCCTCGATTAACAAAAAGGTTGAAGTGACGTCACGCGTGGCGCTCATCAACTACTTCTGGTCCTGGACGCCCCAAGACTAGCAACCGGGCAAACGCCAAAACCGCCACAAAGGGGACAGACACCTTTGTGGCGGTTTGGAGGCAGGCAGCCCAATCCCGCCGGTTTGTCTCGATCTGTAACAGTTGCTCAGCAAAACCGAGCCCAGATGTTACAGATTGAGATATTTCGGCGCGACCGCTGCATTTGTCTCAATCTGTAACAGGTAGAGGCGATTTTGCCGGCTAAGTGTTACAGATTGAGACGTTGGGGATGCAGCGCCGTGCTAACCGTCACCTTTAATGGTGGTTTTCGGTCGCCGGCTTGGTAAAGCGTGTCGGCGCGGCACCCCAAGCATCCTTGACGGTGGCGCCAGTGGAGCTACAGCAGCTCGCCGTGGCGGGCGATATAGCAATGCTTGGCAAGCTGCGTGAGCGCGATGTAGGCGGCGACGATACCAACGAGCAGCGCAAAGAAGCTCGCGGGCAATGCCATGAGCCCCAGGGCATCGGCGATGGGGCTTGCCGGCAGCCAAGTGACGAGTGTCAGGCCCAGCACGGTGAGTACGCACAGCGCTGGCGCGGCGTGGTCACGCAGGCTCGGCAGATGCGGAGAACGCAGCATGTGGATCACGAGCGTCTGCGACCACATGGACTCGACGAACCAGCCGCTCTGGAAGAGCGCTGCAAAGGCCGCCATGCCGGCGGCATCGCCTGCGCAGACAAGCTCGGACCAGGTTGAGCCCACAGCGGCGGGGCACACGACAAAGAAGAGCGCGGCAAAGGTGGCAATGTCAAAGAGTGAGCTCACGGGGCCCAGCTCGAGCATAAAGCCCTTGATGGACGCGGCG
>CABSZR010000157.1 GCA_902482185.1 uncultured Collinsella sp.
GTTCACGGTCTTTGTGCAGGGCGGCGTGGCCAACCGCAGCGAGCACGCACCCCGACGAGCCTTCACCCATGTTGCAGACGTGTAACGCCGCAGTAAGCACACCCCTTTTGGCGCCAGACAGGTACAATGATGAACACTGTACCGTAGCGGAGCGCCCCGCGCGCGCCGCAATCACGCGAAAGGGTTTCCCATGGCCGAGATCTCGTCCTCCCGTATCGTCATCACCGTCCTTGGCAAGAACCGCCCCGGTATCGTCGCCGGCGTCACCCGTGTTCTGGGCGAGGCCAACGTCGACATCCGCGACATTACGCAGTCCATTATCGAGGACATCTTCACCATGACCATGCTGGCCGACACCGCCGAGTCCAAGCTCGACTTCGCCGAGCTGCAGAAGGCCCTGGCCGAGGCCGGCGAGCTTTCGGGCGTCAACGTGTCCATCCAGCGCGAGGACGTCTTCAACTTTATGTACCGCCTGTAGCGAGCAAGCCGCTGGGGATAGCCTGACGCGCGCATGCCCATGCAAGTCACCCCGATGCGGCCCGGAGAGGAGCGCACATGGCCTACGACGCCAAGAAAATCTATTACCGCTTCGACGACCACTTGAGCCGCCTGGTTCTGGATTACGAAGCAAGCCGCCAGATTTCGCCTGAGAGCGAAAGCCTCTACCACGGCCTGCCGACCGACCCTTATGACGAGGGCCTGTTTGTTGAGCACAATGTCAAGCGCGGCCTGCGCAATGCCGACGGCTCGGGCGTGGTCGCGGGCCTCACTCGCATCTCGGATGTGCACGGCTACAACAAGGTCGACGGAAAGGTCGTGCCCGATCAGGGCAAGCTCACGCTTCGCGGCTACAGCATCGAGGATCTGGTCAACAATGCCCAGGCCGAGGATCGCTATGGCTACGAAGAGGTCGCCTATCTGCTCATCACGGGCTCGCTGCCCACCAAAGAGGAACTCGACGGTTTTTGCGGACGCCTGGGTGCTTTTAGGCATCTGAGCGACGAGTACGTCAAAGAGTTCCCCATGACCACGGTGTCGTCGAGCATCATGAACGTGCTCCAGCGCGCCGTGCTGCTGCTCTACGCCTTCGATGCCGAACCAGACGTGATCACGCCCGAGCACGAAATCGACGTCGCTATTTCCATGCTCGCACGTCTCCCGCGCATCGCCGCCTTCGCACACATGGCCTCGATCGCCAAGCTTCGCGGCTCCGAGGTTCACGTGCCGCACCCCACGCCCGGTCTCTCCACCGCCGAGACCATCCTACAGGTCCTGCGCGGCGGCATGGCGTTCACCCGCGATGAGGCGATGCTGCTCGACGTTATGCTCATGCTGCATGCCGAGCACGGCGGCGGCAACAACTCCACCTTCGCCTGCCGCGTGCTGTCGTCTTCGGCCACCGACCCGTATTCCGCCTACGCCGCGGCTATCGGCTCGCTCAAGGGCCCGCGCCACGGCGGCGCCAACGCCAAGGTCGTGTCCATGCACGAGGACATCCGCGCGCATGTTTCCAACTGGGAAAACGAGGACGAGGTCGCGGCCTACCTGGGCAAGATCCTCGACAAGCAGGCCTTCGACGGCACGGGTCTTATCTACGGCATGGGCCACGCCGTCTACACACTCAGCGACCCGCGCGCCGAGGTCTGCCGCCACTACGCACGTTCGCTCGCTGCCAAGAAAGATCTGGGCGATGAGTTCGCGCTCATCGAACGCATCGAGCGCCTGGCACCGCAGGTGATGCGCGACCACGGCATGACCAAGCCCATCTGCGCCAACATCGACCTGTACACGGGCTTTATCTACAAGATGCTCGGTGTGCCCGAGACGCTCTTTACGCCGCTGTTCGCCGTCGCCCGCATGGCCGGCTGGTCGGCGCACCGCATGGAAGAGCTCTTCTGCGCACACCGCATCATCCGCCCGGCATATCGCCCGGTAATCGAGCCGCTAGAGTACAAGCCGCTCGCCGACCGCTAGGACGCGGACCGTTATAGATCCAGAGCGTGGCCAGGGCCCCAAGCCCTCGGCCACGCTTTTTATGTCTCTTGGAAAGGACAACATCAGATGATCGTGTTTTCCGATATGGATGGAACGCTGCTGACGAGCGACAAGCAGATGAGCGACGCCACCTGGGCGATGCTCGATGAGCTCGCACGTCGCGGCATTGAGTTTGTGCCCTGCACGGGCCGTCCGCTGTCGGGCGTCTTTGAGCCCATCCTTGCCCACCCCGCCGTGCACTACGCGGTCTGCGCCAACGGCGCCAGCGTCTGGCAGCTCGACGAGAATGCACCCACCGATGCCTCGCGCGCCACGTGCATTCTGAGCCGTCCGCTCGACCGTGACATTGCCCACTGCATCCATCGCATTGCCGCCGGCCACGACGTCACCTTCGATATCTTCGCCGACGGCCAGTGCTTCCTCCCCCGCTCGCTCTACGAGCGCCTGGACGAGTTCTGCGGCGGCGACCCGCATATTGCCGGCTCGCTCAGGCGCACGCGCACGCCCATCGACGTGGACGTCGACAGCAAGATCGACGAGGTCGAGACGCTCGAACGCATCGCCATGTACTGGCACGACCCGGCCGATCGCGACGCCATCGCGGCGGCGCTCGGCACGCTCGACGGGATCGAGGTCACGCGTTCGTACGAAATGAATATCGAGGTCATGGGCGAGGGCGCCACCAAGGGAACGGCTCTGACATGGCTGTGCGAGCATCTGGGCGAGCCCCTGGCAGATGCCTGGGCCTTCGGCGACAACATCAACGACATCCCCATGCTGCAGGCCGCAGGCCATGGCATGGCCATGATCAATGGCGAGCCCGAGGACCGCGAGGCCGCCGGTGCCATCACCGAGTTTGACAACGACCACGACGGCGTAGCCCGCACCATCATGGCCGCCCTCGCCTAGCAGCAGCAACCCAGCAGGGCAGCTAATTTGGGACGGGGCTATTTTAGCTACCCGCTTGTGGGGTAGCTAAAATAGCCCCGTCCCAAATTAGCTACCCCGAAAAACCGCAAGGAGTGTCCCTAACTGCAGGATTAGGCGAGGCTCTCCAGCACGTGGCGAAGTTCTTGCTGGACGGCATGGTCGCGGTTGCAGCCCACGATGCGGTCGGCAACCGCCTTGAGCGCAGGACGCGCGTTTTCCATCGCGCAGCCCGTGCCGACAAAGCGAATGATCTCGTAGTCGTTCATCGAGTCGCCAAACGCCATGACCTCGTCGCGTCCAATGCCGTAATGCTCCGCGAGCTGCGCGATGCCCGAGGCCTTCGACACACCAGGCTGCATGGCATCGATCCACGCGTTGCCCGAAGGCGCAAAGGAGAACAGATCGCCCAGCTCGCGCTGAAGCACGTAGGCGTTATCCATCACGTTGCCGTCATCGCAGATAATTGATGCTTTGATGATATTCACATGTGGATCGGGCAGCCCCCAGATGCGCTCGGCATTAGGCAGGTCCTTGTCGATCTCGCGGACAAACTTGTCCTCGTCATCGAGCAAAAAGGACTTGGTCCGGTCAAAGAGCGCCAGATGCATGTTGGGAAACATCTTGACCGTGCGTGCGAGCTTGCGGATGGCGAGATGCGAATAGACCTCGCGGTCGACCTCGACACCGTCCGCATAGACCTGCGCGCCGTTCGCCGCGACAAAGTCCATCTTGTCGACCACGGGCGCAAAGAACTCGCACAGACGGTCATAGCGACGCCCCGACGACGCGGCAAAATGCACGCCGCGCTCACGCAGGGCCACGATAAGCTCGTAGGTCTCGGGCGGCACCTGGCTATTCTCATCGAGCAGCGTGCCGTCCATATCGGATGCGATTAATTTGATCATAGAAAAGCTCCTTTCGGGCTTGATGGAATCAGACATAAATCCAACTCAACCGTACCCAAAAGGAGCTCGTGCAGACCGCTCAGGCAAAACCATTACAAGGGCCTGGCGGACGCTTCACATGTCCTCAACGCCGCGCACACTTGCAGCGCCAAGGAGCTTGTCAAGGAGTGTCCCCGACTGCCGGCAAAAAAGGAACGTCCCTAACTGCCGGACTAGTCGGCGTAGGTGAATGTGGTGACGTCGAACATGCCCTCGGGGCGGATACGGAGCGTCGGGATGACCGGCAGGGGCAGGAAGATGATGCCCATGATGGGGTCGAGCGGCGGCTCAATACCCATGGCGCGCGCCTTGACCATAAAGTCGTCGTGCTGCGCGGCGACATCCTCGGCCGTGCCTTCGCTCATCAGGCCGCCGAGCGCCAGCGGAATGCGCGCCACGACCTCGCCGTTGCGCACCAGCACGTGACCGCCCTGGCCCACGGCCTCGACGGCAGCCATCATATCGGCGGCGTTGTCGCCCACCACGCACACGTTGTGCG
>CABSZR010000158.1 GCA_902482185.1 uncultured Collinsella sp.
TAATGGCCTTCGCCCGCGGGGCCCAAGCACTTGACCACGGCCTGACGACAACGCTCGCTCGAGGCGACGTCGTTTTCGACCTTGTAGTTGGCGATGGTGTAGTCGGTGAGCTCTGCCTCGGCGCCCAAGGCGGCCGCGGTATGCTCCACGATGCGGCGCATGAGCTCCGGCATTTCCTCGTGGGTCGAATCGCCGTAGGTGCGCACTGTGCCGGCGAGGTAGGCCGTGCCGGCGATAACGTTGCGCGCGGTGCCGCCGTGCAGCTCGCCGACGGTGATGACGGCCGGCTCGTAGGGGCTGATTTCGCGCGAAACGATGGTTTGCAGGGCGTTGACGATCTCGGCGGCAACCATGACGGCGTCGTGACCTCGCTGGGGCATGGCGCCATGGCACGAGGTGCCGCGGACGTCGATGCGGAACCAGTCGGTATTGGCCATGCGCGGACCGGGCTCGCAGCTCACGGTGCCGGCGTCGACCTCACTCCAGATGTGCGCGGCGTAGGCGCCATCGACGCCGTCGAGCACACCCGTGCCGATCATGAGCTTAGCGCCCTGGCCGTTTTCCTCGCTGGGCTGGAATACGATGCGGACTTCGCCGTGGATGTCGTCGGTCATATGGCGCAGGATTTGCAGCGTTCCGAGCATCATGGCGATATGGCAGTCGTGGCCGCAGGCGTGCATGCAGCCCTCGTTGACGCTGGCGAACTCCTCGCCGGTCTGCTCGGTGACGGGCAGGGCGTCGATGTCGGCGCGCAGCAGGATGCGGCGGCGTGGCGTGCCGTCCTCGCGGTAGGCATCCGGCGCGGTACCGCGAAGCGTTGCCACCAAGCCGGTCTTGAGCGGACGCTCGTAGGGGATATTCATGGCGTCGAGCTGGTTGGCGATGTCGGAGGTCGTGCGCTCCTCGGCAAGGCTCAGCTCCGGGTGCTTATGGAAGTGCCGGCGCTGCTTGATGATATATGGTTCAAACTCGGTAGCGATATCTTTGATGGCTGCGGTGACGTCGTCAGCCGCGCGAGCCTCGGTCGCCGCCATAATCTGCTGTGCCTTGGTCTTCGTCATGGTCGATTTGCTCCTTGCTGGGTTGATCGCAAAATCGTACAGGCTCTCTCCAGTATGCCACCTGCCGCTAGGGCTGGTAAAGTTGCCGTTTGCCGCTTGGGGTTTTGTTACAAGGGCGGGGGAGTACACTCGGGGGTGTTGAATTTCCTGCCAGAGATGGGGATGCCCATGCAACATATCGATCGGATTATCCGCTCTAAGAACGTTTTTACCGCCCAAGACGGTATCGATACCGCCCGCGAGCTGGCGATTGCCATCTCGGGCGATCGCATCGTCGCAGTCGGTGCGCCCGATGACGTGATTGCCGCCGCGCCTGCCGCCACGCCGGTTATCGACTGCGGCGAGCAGTTTGTCTGCCCCGGTTTCCATGACGCTCATCTGCACTTCTTCCATACCTCGGTCGGTTCCTCGCCGTACATGCTCATGGATATGGGCACGTCCGAGGCGGCGCTGGTGCAACATGCGCTCGAGTTTTCCCAGGACCTGCCCGACGACGCTTGGGTTGTGACGCAGGGCTGGCGCGACTACCGTTGGGACCCGCCCGAGCATCCTACCAAGGCGTCGCTCGATGTGGCATTCCCCGATCGTCCCTGTGTTATGTATTCGGGCGACGGGCACACGCTGTGGCTCAACAGCCGCGCACTCGATGCACTCGGCGTCACGCGCGACAGCGAGCCACCAGCGGGCGGTAGCTACGACAAGGACGCAAACGGCGAGCTCACGGGTATTGCTCACGAGGCGGCTGCCATGCAGCTGCTACCGCGCTGCCTTGAGTGGCTGGGCGAGGATCGCATCGCAAGCGCTTACGCCGATCAAATGAGGCGTATGGCCGAGCAGGGCATCACCTCGATCTGCGATATGTCGCTCATGCCCATGCCGGGCTGCGATTTTATCCGCGACGATGTCTACGACAAATTGCAGACGGCCGGTAGGCTGGGCATTCGTGCCCATCTGTTCCCCACGCTGCTGGATGACCAGTCGCGTCTAGAAGAGCTGCAGGTGCGTTACGCGAACAACGCGCTGCTTTCGGCGCCGGGTTTTAAGCAGTTCTTCGACGGCGTGTCGAGTGAACACACGGCATATCTCACTGAGCCCTATACCAATCCGCGCTTCCCGGGCGACCAGGGCCGTCTGACAGTTCCTGCCGAGCGCATGCGTAAGCTGGTTCTGGCGGCTGCGGAGCGTGGCCACACTGTGCGTATTCACGTCATCGGCGACGGTGCCATCCATGCCGCGCTCGATATCTTTGAGGAGGCCGCCGAACTGTACGGCCTGCCCCAGCACGGTCATAACACGCTCGAGCATCTGGAGAACCTCTTGCCCGAGGACATCGATCGTCTACGCAAGCTTAACGTCGTTGCCTCGAGCCAGCCCTGTCACATTACACTCGACCCGGGCGGCCCCGAGCGCGATCTGGGCCTGGAACGCAGCCGCATCATGTGGCCGTTTGCGACCTATAAGCAGCGCGGCATCCGCCAAGCCTTCGGTACCGACAGCCCTATCACGCCCGTTACCAGCATGAACGTGCTCTACACGGCTATTACGCGCCAGGACCCCAAAAGCCACTGGCCCGAGGGCGGCTGGCTTCCCAGCGAGCGCATCGATGCGGCAACGGCCCTGCGCAACTACACGCTTGGCAGCGCGTACGCAGCTGGCGACGAGCAAAACCTCGGCAGCTTGGAGCCCGGCAAGTATGCCGACCTGGTAGTCCTGGACCAAAACCCGCTCACCATCGACCCCCAAGAACTCCAAGCCACCAAAGTCCAAGCCACCTACCTGGCAGGTAACGTAATCTACGAGCGCTAGCCTCATACCCCACTCATAGGGGGCACGTTTCAGCAACGTGCCCCTTTCTTGTTCGCAACATCTGCATCGCCATTTTGCTGCACTGACTTTTCTGAATGCCGGGCTCGAATTAGTTAACCTGCCTCCCGTGTGGCTCCGGAGGGGCGGGGCATAAGGTTTATCGCGAGTTCCGCACGAGCCGAAGGCCACTTAATGTGGCCTTCGTGCGAGCAGGACTGCCCGAGCAGGAAACCTTACGCCCCGCCCCTCCGGAGCCACACGGGAGGCATCGCTAAGTTATCCCCCAGCATTCAGAAAATCTAAGTGCCAAAAAATAAGATTTTTTGACTCCGTGTTGTATAACCCGCCATTCGTGGGTACCATTCAACGCGTACGCAAACAAAAAGGGTTAATTCGCGTGGTATAACCGCGCGGCCCAAAAAGGAGGAGACAAGCATGTCGTCTTTGAAGCCGCTTGCAGATCGTGTTCTGGTCAAGCCCGACGAGGCCGAGCAGAAGACCGCTTCTGGTCTGTACATCGCCAGCAACGCTCAGGAGAAGCCGCAGCGCGGCACCATCGTTGCCGTGGGCGCCGGCAAGGTCAACGACAAGGGTGAGCGCAACCCCATGGACGTCAAGGTTGGCGACGTTGTCATCTACGGTAAGTTCGGTGGCAACGAGGTCAAGGTCGACGGCGAGAAGTATCTGCTGATGCGCGCCGACGACATCTATGCTGTCGTCGAGGCCTAGTCTCGTCGGAATCTCTGATTCGTCTTTGAACGCGCCCGCCGCATAGGACTCGGAAGCGGCGACGCGAGTCACATTTCTTTTGGAGGATTACCTACCATGGCAAAGAACATTACGTTCAACACCGATGCCCGCGCTAAGCTTGCCAAGGGCGTCAACACTCTGGCCGACGCCGTTACCGTCACCATGGGCCCCAAGGGTCGCTACGTTGCGCTGCAGCGCACGTTCGGTGCTCCGACCATCACCAACGACGGCGTTTCCGTCGCCAAGGAGATCGAGCTCGAGGACAACATCGAGAACATGGGCGCTCAGCTGGTGAAGGAGGTTGCCACCAAGACCAACGACATCGCAGGCGACGGCACCACCACCGCTACCGTTCTGGCGCAGGCTTTCGTTCGTGAGGGTCTGAAGAACGTAGCAGCAGGTGCAAACCCGATGGTCCTGAAGAGGGGCATCGAACAGGCTGTCGAAGTTCTTGTAGGCGAAATCAAGAAAAAGGCTGTCAAGGTAGAAGGCAAGGAAGCAATCGCTAACGTTGCATCCATTTCCTCCGCTGACAAGACCATCGGCAAACTGATTGCTGATGCTATGGACAAAGTCGGCAATGACGGCGTTATCACTGTTGAAGATTCCAAGACCATGGGAACCGACCTGAAAGTCGTAGAAGGCATGCAGTTCGACCGCGGCTACCTCAGCCCGTACATGGTAACTGATCCGGACAAGATGGAATGCGTTATCGACAATCCTCTGATCCTCATCA
>CABSZR010000159.1 GCA_902482185.1 uncultured Collinsella sp.
GTCGATGACCAGGGCTGCGATGTCGCCCCCGGTCTTGCCGGCCTTGAGCAGGTTGCGAGCGTTGATTTGGCGCCAGCGCTTCGGGCGCTGAACGGCGCGCGTGTCGTGGTGCTTTCTGATGTCGAGAACCCACTCGTGGGGCGCCGCGGTGCGCTGGCAGTGTTCGGTGGACAGAAGGGTCTGCCGACGGGGGATGCCGAGGCCCTGGGCAAGTACGACAGCTGGATGGTCGGCTACGGCCGCCTGCTCGATGCGGCGATTATCGGGGTGCGGGCTCAGGGGCTGTTGCGCGTGCCCGAGGGTGCGCGGACATTTGGCTCGGTGCTCGGCGTGCCCGGCGCGGGCGCTGCCGGTGGCTTGGGCGCGGCGCTGCTGGCGCTCGGCGCGGAGCTACGCTCGGGTGTGGAGACGGTGCTCGATCTCGTGGGGTTTGACGAGCACGTGCGCGATGTCGACCTGGTCATTACAGGCGAGGGCAATATGGATGAGCAATCCGCCGCCGGTAAGGCGCCGGTGGGCGCGGCGCGCCGTGCCAAGCGGTGTGGCAAACCGGTGATCGCTGTCGTGGGCGGTCGCGCTGACAACCTGGATGGGGTGTGTGAGCAGGGTATTGACTTGGTTTTGCCGATTTGCCGCAAACCCATGGACCTGGAGCAAGCGCTTAATCCGCAGGAAGCCACCACCAACCTTATCTGCGCTGGCGAAGCAGCCGCTCGATCCTACGACCTTGGCCGTATCTAAAACCTATCTCTTTATAAGTTGCGGTGGATTAGTTCCTGTTTGGCGGCTCAGACAGCAAAAACAGGAACTATTCCACCGCAACTTCGAGAATGGCCATTCGAGGTTGGCTGCCTTGGGTCTTTGGTCGGACCGTTTGCCACGAAATGCGGCCATCTACTACGTTAAACCGGCCACCCTCGACCATCCCGGAATTTGCAAAAACAAAACCGCAGGTAGAAAGCTTGCCGATTTTCGAAAAAGCCGGCTATGGTTGACCCTTGCGGCCTAAACGTAGTAGATAGGTCCTTTCTGTGGTGCGGCACCAAGCCGGTCATTTTGGGATGGGACTATTTTGACTACTCATTGGCTGCTCTGGCAATCGGGCTGCAAAAGTAGTCAAAAAAGCTCCGTCCCAAATTAGCTACCTTGCTCTGGCGGGCGGGAGCAGGTAAGATATACCGAGCGCCTAGCGCGTTCGATGGGTTCGGATGACGACATGTTCCGAATCTGGTCAGGTCCGGAAGGAAGCAGCCATAAGGAGCCTCTGTCGGGCATCCGAATCCATCGAGCGCACGGGCGCTTTTTGGTGCCGGGCCATGTCGTCCAAAAATCACCCGTAAAGGCGCGTTTATCTAATTTAATCTATCCCTTGCGGAATGCGGCTTGCTGGCGTTGTCTGGGCATTGATGGCTACGTGGTTCAAGAGGCGGCGGTGCTGTTGCTTGAATTTTTGCAGTTAAAGAGGCCCGTTTCCTTAGGTGGGGAAACGGACCTCTTTTTGTCTCTGGGCTTGTGAATTGGTGAAGGCAGAATGCTCTGTCGGCTATTTTGAGTTCTTGATGCGGCGTGTGGCTGTGGCGGTTATTCCGAGTCCCATGGCGGCGATTCCTGCGAGTGCTATTGCGCTCGGCGCTGCATCGCCCGTGTTCGCGAGCTTGCCGGCGGTCGTATCTGCTTGCTTGCCGCTGCTCGAGTTCGCCTGCTTGGTGGAGCTTGGTAGGTGTCTTTGCCGGTCGAGGGTGAGCTGGCGGGCTGTGTCGTCTCGGCCGGTTGCGT
The DNA here is from genome assembly GCA_902482185.1 of uncultured Collinsella sp. Lineage (GTDB taxonomy): Bacteria > Actinomycetota > Coriobacteriia > Coriobacteriales > Coriobacteriaceae > Collinsella. The sequence continues at coordinate 1,777 of CABSZR010000159.1, forward strand.
CGAGCCGGAGGGAGGCGTTGTCTCGGTCGGTTGCGTTACCTCGGGCGAGGTGGCCTTGTCTGCCGCGGCTTTTGCCTCTTCGTATGCCTTGCAGGCGTCGTCATAGGCCGCTTGCGCCTTATTCAAATCGCTGAGGAGCGCATTTCGCTTGGCAATGTCCTCGTCGATGTGGGTTTTAGCTTCCTCTGCTTCACTTTCGAAATGCTGAACCTGTTTTTCCTGGCTTTCGAGCCGGCGTTGGTAGCGGTGAAGATCATCTTCACAAGATTCTTCTCGCCTTTCTGCCGACATGATCTCACTGCGCAACTGCTTTATTTGCTCCTTAATAGCCGTGCTGGGCGCCTCGTCGCCGAGCTCCTTGAGTACCTTATCTAATTCTGCCTGAAGGCCGCTTGTCCGGTTGTGGGCCTCATCGTATTTGGCTTGGGCTGCATCGACGTTCGCTTGCATGGCGGGCAGGGGTTCCCTCCGTTTGGCGGCTTCCGTCACCACCATGTCGTGGATCTCTTGAAAACTGGCAATGTCATCATCGATTTCCGCAATTTTCTCGGGACTTGCGGCGTTTTTTGCGGCCTCGAGTTTTTTGAGCGCTTCCTGCATGGCTGCATACGCTTTTTCTTTTGCGGCGGCCGCGTCTTCCGTCTGCAAGGCAACTGCGCCGGTGGGGGAACTGGTTTCTGCCGCGATCGCCGTTGCGGGGGCGATTCCCGCGACAAGTGCCGCGGAAAGGGCGATGCCCACAGTTGCTCGTCTTGCTCTTCTTGCGAGAATGTCGTTCATCTCGGCACCTCATTTCAAGGGTCGGCGACTAACTTGGTAGCACTAATGTAAGTATATCAGGCGGTTTGCCCGTCATTGATCGGGCGTGCGCGTATACCCCTCTGAAAACTGAATCCCGCTAGAAATGACGAGTTGTTTACGCTTCTTTTGGGCTCACCGTACTATCATGATTCGAATTGAGTGTGAATGATGATAGGGAGCGCCTATACATGATTGAGCTGCTCAGGCGTTTTGGTGGTAAGTTTCGCCGGTATATGGTGATTGGCCCTGCGTGTAAGCTGATCGAAGTGACCTTTGACCTGCTGACGCCGCTGGTGATTGCCCAGATGATCGATAAGGGTATTGGCGCACACGATGTCAACGCCGTCGTCCACTACGGTATGCTGCTTGGCGCCATGGCTGTGATCGGCATCTCGTTTACGCTCGTCTGCCAAAAGATGGCGGCGCTCACCTCGCAGGGCATGGGCACCGACATTCGCGGTGCGCTCTACCAGCACATCAACAAGCTGAGCTATGCTGAGCTCGATCGCTTTGGCACGCCGTCGCTCATCACGCGCATTACCAACGACGTCAACCAGGTGCAGCTCGCCGTGGCGCTGGGCGTGCGTATGCTCATCCGCTGGCCTTTCCTGGCGGTGGGCTCCATGGTCGCGGCCCTTGCCATCGACCTTAAGCTCGGCATGATCTTTTTGATTTGCACGCCCGCTATCGGCCTGGTGTTTTGGTTTGTCATGGCGCGCTGCATTCCGTACTACAAGCAGCTGCAGGCAAAGCTCGACCGCATCGCGCTCATTTGCCGCGAGGGGCTTTCGGGCGCCCGCGTGGTTCGCGCCTTTGTGCGCGAAGACCACGAGCGCGAGCGTTTTGCTCATGCGGCCGACGACCAGGCGCATGTCGCCATCGCGGTGGGTAAGCTCTCGTCGGTCCTTAACCCCGTAACGTTTTTGGTGATGAACCTAGGCGTGTGTGCCATCCTGTGGGTGGGAGGCATCCAGGTCAACGTGGGTGAGCTTACGCAGGGCCAGGTCATGGCGTTTGTGAACTACATGACGCAGACCCTTACCTCCATCGTCTACGTCGCCAACCTGGTCGTGGTCTTTACCAAGGCGAGCGCCAGTGCGTCGCGTATCAACGAGGTGCTCAATTGCGTGCCGAGCATCACCGACGAGGGCAACCAGCCGGTCGAGCTGCCCAAGCCGAGCGAACTGGCGGGTGGCGCTGCTCCAGTCCCTGCGCTGAGCTTTGACCATGCGAGCTTCTCGTTTGGCACCGGCGCTGCCAACGCCGTCAACGATGTGACCCTGGAGCTCCCGCTGGGCAAGACGCTCGGCATTATCGGCGGCACGGGTAGCGGTAAGTCCACGCTCGTCTCGCTCATCCCGCGCCTGTACGATGCGAGCACCGGCAGCGTGAGCGTGATGGGCGCCGACGTGCGTGCCTGGCAGCTCGACCAGCTGCGCCACGTGGTCGCGACCGTCCCGCAGCGCGCGTCGCTGGTGAGCGGCACGATCCGCAGCAACCTAACCTGGCGCGACGAGTCGGCGGCCGACGAGGAGCTTTGGGCGGCGCTCGATATGGCGCAGGCCAGCGAGTTCGTGCGCAACAAGCCGCAGGGGCTCGACGCCCCGGTCGAGGCGGGCGGCAAGAACTTCAGCGGCGGTCAGCGCCAGCGCCTGACCATTGCGCGTGCTCTGGTGGGCTCGCCGCAGATCCTGATCATGGATGATTCCGCATCGGCGCTCGACTTTAAGACTGACGC
>CABSZR010000160.1 GCA_902482185.1 uncultured Collinsella sp.
ACACACTGCATATCGTCGGCAGCGTCAGATGGTATAAGAGACAGGCATCGCCCGCGTCGGCGGCGGCGCGGTGAGCCTTGTTAACGTTAAAGACCTCGTCGTGTTTGCGCCACGGACCGACGGACTCGCCAAAGCTCATCTTAAGGCCGGCGATAAAGCCGCCGAGCCAGCCGATCGGCGCAAACTGCACCAGCGGGAACAGTGAGAACACCCAGGTCAGTAGGACGACTGCCGCCGCTCCTGCAAAATTGGCAATCCAGTAGTCGCGCTTGGTGATGACACGCTTTTCGCACGCCCACTGGCCGCACAAAAAGCCAATGTAGATCGCAAAGAGAAAGAGCACCAGCGCAAGCACCACGAACGTCCAGCTCATGGGCGCTACTCCCCGTGATGGTGGCCGCAGCAGCACTCGTGGCCGTCATCATGGCCGTGGCCGCCGCAGCACTCGTGGCCCTCGTCGTGGTGGTGGCCACAACCGCACTCGTGATCGTCGCCATGCTCGCCGCAACCGCAGCCTTCCTCGTGAGCGCCATGCTCCTCGGGACGATACTGCGACCAGTCCAGACCGGCGGCGATGGCGTCGGCCTCCTCCTTATAGAGGACCGTGACGGCCTGGGTACCCAGCTTGGCACCACCGATGGCGTCGAGCATGTCGTAGAGCGTAAAGGCCACATCGGCGCCGGGCAGCGCGAGCTCGCGGTCATCGGCGTAGGCGAGCGCCAGACGCAGGTCCTTAATGAAGTGCTCGACCATAAAGCCGGGCTTGTAGTCGCCGTCGAGCGCCTTGGGAGCCAGGCTCTCCATGGCGCCGGACTTGCCGGTACCGCCCAGGATCATCTGGCGGGTCTTCTCCAGGTCAAGGCCGCTCAGCTCGGCAAATGCCATGGCGTCTGCCATGCCGACCATGCAGGCGCCCAGCGACACCTGGTTGGCGAGCTTGGCAGCCTGGCCCTTGCCGGCGCCGTCGAAGCAGCAGATGTTGGCCGCAAAGGTGGCAAGGATGTCGCGGACCGGCGCGATGTCGTTCTCGGTAGCGCCCACGATAGCCGTGAGCGTACCGGCGATAGCGCCCGACTCGCCGCCGGTGACGGGGCAGTCAAACGCCATGCGACCAGAAACCTGGGCGGCCTCGGCAATGTCGCGCGCCAGCTCGGGCGAGCTCGTGGTGAGGTCGATCAGGACTGCGCCGGGCTTGGTGCACGCGAGCAGACCGTCGCCCGCCAGGTAGAGCTCCTCGACCTCGGAGGGATAACCCACCATGGTAAAGACAACGTCGGCGTTCGCCGCGGCATCGGCCGGCGTATCTGCCCAGACGGCGCCGCGCTCGATAAGCGCCGCCGCCTTGGACTTGGTGCGGTTGTTGACCGTGACGGGATAGCCGGCGTCCAGAATGTGGCCGGCGATGGGGGCACCCATGATTCCGGTGCCAATGAATGCGACGGAGAGCTTGTTTGCCATGAAACCTTTCCTTTTGGGTTGGGTGTTGTTACCAGGTTGAATACTCGGTGCCAGCGTTTGGGCTGTGAGTCGAGGGCGATTACGGACGCAGCGCTTGCCTACTGACCGCGCACGCGGCGGGCGATACGGTCGGAAAGCGACGCCTTGTCGGCGCGGTTCTTACCCCAAAACGCGCAGCCCACCATGCCGGGGCCCACGTGCGAGCCGATGGTGGGACCCACGGAGCCGCGAATGATCGTGACGTCGGCGCAACCCTCCTCCTTGCGGATGGCGGCTTCGAGCCAGTCACCATCCTTTTCGGCATCGGCCGTCATGATGGCGATGGGCATGGTGCGATCGGGCACGTAGTTCTCGCGGAACGACTTGAGGATGGACTTGAGCGCCTTCTTGCGGCCGCGGTTGACGCCGATCAGCGACAGCGAGCCGGCCAGGTCGTAGGAGAGCTCGGGCTTGACGTCGAGCTTTGCCGTGAGCTGCGCCGCCGCGGGAGGAATGCGGCCGCCGGCAGCCAGTGCGTCGAAGCTCTCGAGCGTAAAGTAGCCGTGAACGTAGGTCTTTGCCTCGTTTGCCCAATCGACCAGCTGCTTGGCGGTCAGTCCCGCCGAACGCTGGCGCACGGCCTCGAGCGCCAAGAGCGCACCGGTCGCGCAGGGCAGAGCGTTGTCGACCACGTAGAGCTCAAAGTTGGGATACTCGGCGCGCACGACATCTGCCGCCTGGCACGCGGAGTTGTAACTCGACGACAGCGCCGAGGTAAAGCACAGGTAGACCGTGGGCGTGCCCTCTTTGGCGCACTCGGTAAAAAACTCGATATAGCGACCGAGCGACACAGCCGAGGTGGACACGCGGGCACCGGCGCGCATGCGGTCGTAGAACTCCTTAGGGCTCATGCTCGACCAGATGTCATCCGTGCGCTCCTCGCCATCGATAATGAAAGGGAAACCCAGGATATCGACATCGAGGTTCGCGGCGACCTCGGGGCTAAAGTCGCAGCAGGTATCGACGACGATGCGGCAACGGTTCGAATGACCGGCGGATGCGGCCTTGTCCATCAAAGCGACTCCTTACGTAAAAAGGCGGCCACCCGCATGGGATGGCCGCCAACCGTTAACTCATGCAAGTTAACGTATTTTACTCGTCAAGTGTTTCGATGCGGGGCTTGATGATGCCATATCCACCATTCTTACGGTGATACACCACATTGATAAGGCCGGTCGTCGCGTTCTCGAACACGTAGAAGTCGTGGCCGAGCAGATCGGTCTGCACCAGCGCCTGCTCCTCAGTCATCGGGGTGACGTCGATGACCTTCTCGCGGACGAGCAGGTCGTCGTCCTCCTCGGGCAGCAGCAGGTCGGCCAGATCCTCGACGCGCTCGACCGGCGCAACATCCGCGGCGCTGGCACCGCCCTGGCGGTTGTCCACGACCTTGGTCTTGAACTTACGCAGCTGGCGGGTGACCTTATCGGCGGAGAGGTCGATGGCGGCGTACATATCTGCACCGTGCTCGGCAACGCGAATCACCGAACCGCGGGCACGAACCGTAACCTCGACGATTGCCGGGTTGGGGTTCGAGGGGTTCTTCTCATAGCGAAGTACAACGTCGACCGTCATGGGCTCGATATCGAAAACCTTGAGCGCCTCGCCGATCTTCTCATCCACGTGCGCACGCAGAGCATCGGTTACCGTCGTCTTGCGTCCAGAAACCTTGATATCCATACGTGGCTCCAATCTGCCTCGGGGACTTACTGTACTGGCTATGTACCCATTGCCGTGCATTTAATCACGCGGATTCCTAAAGACCCGAATAACGATTGCTTGATACCGCATACCGAAGTCTCGCACTTTTCTGTGGCAAAGTGCGCTATAGGAGGGGCCGGCGGCTTTGTATTTGGTCCCGAAAATTAGCTTTGACCTGCTGGTTTTATTGGGATGAAAAAGCCGGGCTCCCCTATTGGGGAAGCCCGGCAGTGCGTGTTGAAACCGTGAAGAAGTGTCCTTTCCAACGTATAGGAGACACCACCCCTAACAATAACTAGCTATTGAGTTTGTTAATGTCGTCGTCGGTGATGGCGCCTTCCTGGCTGGACGATTTGTCCTCGGAGGATGCGGTCTCATTGTTGGAATCGGAGGACTCGCTGCCGGAGGACGTGGTCTCACTGGACTCAGAGTCGCCCGGCTGCACGTTAGCGCCCGAAACCGTCTTAGTGGTGAGGTCGTAGGGCATCGCGCCATACCAGACGCAGTGGACCGCCTCGAGCGTGCCGTCGGCCGTAATACCGTCGAGGGCATCGCTCACGGCACGGCATAGTTCGTCATTGGACGAGAGGCCCACAACACCAAGCGTCGAGGGCGCCTCGAGCGCACCGACATAGGAGATCTCGCTCATCAGGCGTGCAAGGTAGCCGCCGGCCGTGGAATCGCAGATCACATAGTCGACCTCGCCGGACTCGAGCGCCTCAAAGCACTCGTTGATGTTGGAGTAGGTCTTTTGGTTGGCGGTGATGCTCTGCTTAGCAAGCGCCTCCTGCGAGGCCGAGGACGCCTGAACGCCCAGGGTGGACGTGTTAAGGGTATCGGTGGAAACGCTTAGCGACCCACCATCGCTAGTTTTACCGAACACGGAAGTGGCATCGTACAGGCAGGTGCCGAGCGAGCTAATGTCCCCGTCCGTGGAGTTAATCTCGCCGATAAAGATATCGGCCTTTTTGTCGCCGAGCGCGGAACCTGCCGAGGACGCATCGACAAAGGCGACCTTAAGGCCCATGCGGCTTGCGAGGGCGCGGGCGGCGTCAACCGCATACCCCGTGAGCTCGCCGTCGGCGTCCTGCATGGCCTGCGGCGCATCGGAA
>CABSZR010000161.1 GCA_902482185.1 uncultured Collinsella sp.
GCCGCAGCCTGCGCAGCAGGAAACGACCGAGAACTTCGGCGGCACCTACCGCTGCACTGTGGACTACCTGCGCGTGCGCGACGCCCCCGGCCTGGGCGGCACCGAGGTGGCGCACTATTCCAGCGGCGAGACCGTGACGCTGGATAACTGGTACAAGATCGCCGACGGCTACGTGTGGGGCCGATACACGGGCTACAGCGGCGCAATGCGCTACATCGCCGTGGGCAAGGCCACGGGCAAGCCAGAGGCCGACGACTATCTGGTGAAGGTGGGATAGGCCATGCCGTACCCGAGCCCCGCAGACGAGGAGCGCAACGGCGGGTGCGGCCCCATCCTCGCGGCGGTCGTCCTGCTGTTCATCGTCCTGGCCGCCGCCAGCTGCGCGTCGCAGGCCATGGGAGCGCAAGACGTGACCGTGAGGCAAGCCCGCACGGACGGCCCCATATACGACCTGCCCGAGGGCATCGGCCAGGAAATCGTGTGCGACGAGCACAACCGCGAGTACCTGCTGCTTACCACCGAGCAGGGCGGCGTGTTCCTCATGCCGTACATGGACGAGGACGGCGAGCAGGAGATCATGCCGCAGGCCTAGAACGCAAAGAAGCCGCCCCGTATGGAGCGGCTTCTTTCTATCTGACGAGCAATACGAACGCCCGCCTAACGACGAACACGCGTATGTGTTCGCCTACTGAACAGTTGGTGGAGGCGCGGAGAATCGAACTCCGGTCCACGAGAGCCCCCTGATTGGCATCTCCAAGCTCAGTCGCTGGTTTAGTCTCGGACGCTTTGCGCGCAGCGACACGCTCGCGGCGTCCTAACCGGTTCGGTCTTAGCCTGCGCCATACCGATTACGTGCGCAGGAGCATTCCCCTAAAATGACGTCGCGCCGGTGTCGGGGAAATCACCGGGTTGACGCGCCGCTATAAACTAAGCGGCGAGAGCCATAGGCTCAAAAGAAGAGTTGTTGTCAATTCAATTTGACGGTACCCCTGTTTAACGAGGCGAGGAGACCTCGGCTTGCTTCCTCTCTCAGAGCTATCGTGTCGAAACCAGTCGCCCCCGAATGTCGGGAAAGTCTGGATAGCATTGGGCACGAGCACCCAACACCCGTCGACTTTTCAAGGAACATACGGAGCGAGCCCCGCTTGTGGAGTGTTATCTTACCACGTTCTGAAAGCGGACAGCTGTTCTATGCACGAGCTGTGAAGACCCCAATGTGCGCCGCACTTCGCACTTTTGCTACCGATCGCGTCACGTATATTTTCGCCAAGCAAAATTGACCCGTCGAAAGGACCGTTATGGATACCAAGCAGCAACTCGTCAATGCCCTCGCAGGCCTGGGCTCAACCATTACCGAAGCTATGGATGTCATCGAAGGCTTTGTCCCCTGCGGACATCCCGCCCTCACGGTATCGAACGCACTCGTCGCGCTGGACGCTGACGATGATGCAGCTCTCGCCCAGCAGCTTGAGACCGTCGAGGGCTTTATCGACCACGTGAGCGATAACCGCGGCGTGACCGCCTACCACGGCATCGAGGTCGAGCTCGCGGGTCCCAAAGCCGATCTGCTCGCAGCAATCCGCGAGGTAGGCGCCCTTATGCAGACCGCAGGCGTCAAGAACACCCAGGTCAACGAGTGGGTCTACCGCAGCTTAGCCGCGCTCGACAGCTCCGACGAAAAGGCTGCCGAAAAGCTCGCAGAGAGTCCCGCCATTAAGGCCGAGCTCTTGTAAATAGCAGACGCGGGCCCCTTGGCGCATCGTCGTCCAAGAGGCCCGCAAACAGTTCGCGTCAACCGATAGCCGCACCGCCGCGTTCGGCCAGAGCAAGAATCGGCATCATTTGGCGCGGCGTCTTTGCTGCAAGATCGGCATGTTCGAGCAGCTTGCGATCGTTGGTCACCAAGTAATCGACCTGTGCGCGCTTGCACGCGGCGAGCATCAAGTTGTCCTCGTAATCGCGATGGAGCGTCAGATATTTGTCGGCTAGCCACAGATCGGATGCATCAGCACCCACGGCCGTGGCGTTTTCGGTCATGTTCCGAACAAACGCCAACGCCGCATCGCCAATTGCACGGGCAGATGCCTCGTCGAGCGCTCCCCCGCTGGCAAGAACGCTGCGCTTCAGTTCGTGTTGGACAACGTACAGCACGTCCTTGGCGATATGCACCGGAAAGAACAGCAATGCCCCCGCCTCCGTCGCCTGCCCAATAAACGCACGCGCGGCAAGCGACTCAGCATGGTCGACGCAAAACGAATCAACCCATACGTTGGCATCCACCATTATTTTGAGGGGAGCCCCGCTCACAGGATCATCCCCTTTTGGCGATAATGCTCATCCATGGCGTCGGAATAGATTGTGTCCCAACCGCGATCGTCGGATACGGGCGACGTAGCGATGCCCAGGTCCGCGTAAAGCTGATCCGCCGCCGCCCATGATGCGGCGAACGGAGTATCGAGCGCGACGGTCTGCTGCCGGTCGTCGACGGCCGCAAGCACTTCCTCGCACTGCCCGCCACCCTGCGCGACCTTGGCCACCACCTTTTTGATGAGCTCGGGCAGTGACCCGCCCGAAAGCCGCAACGCCTCCTCGGCACGGTTCTTGACCTGGCGATCCACGCGAACGTTCACCTGCGCCATGCCGCTAACAGCACTCACGTTGATCCCACTCCCTTCAATTGCTAGCCCTGCTAGCAACACTATATAGAGAAGCTAGCAGATGGTCAAATGCAAAAGGCCTGCGCCCAGACGACACCGATGCCGTCTGGGCGCAGGCCAGATAACGTGGGCGAACACGTCTGCTAGCGCAGATATGCCTTCGCGTTGCTCAGGCTGTAGGCGATCGTCGAGCCGTTGTGCAGCAGCGACGACGTCTGCGGAGTAATCATGCCGGTAATACCCAGTGCCAAGAGCGCTGAGTTAGTGAGCATCACCTTGGAATACGAGCTCGTCAGACGATCGATGAGTCCCTGGCTCATGCGGCGCAGGCGAACAATCGCGGCGAGATCCGTATCGGTCAGGATGATATCGGCGACCTCCTTGGCGATATCGCTTCCACCGCCCATGGCCAGACCCACATCGGCCAAACCGAGCGCCGGCGAATCGTTGACGCCGTCACCCACCATGGCAACGTGGCGTCCCTCGCTCTTAATGCGCTCCACGTACGCGTATTTGTCCTCGGGCAGCAGCTCGGCCTTAAACTCGTCGACGCCCGCCTCGCGTGCAATGCGCTCGGCCGTGCGCTCCGAATCGCCCGTGAGCATGACCACATGCTTGACGCCCAGAGCATGCAGGTCGGCGATGGCCTCACGGACCCCGGCCTTGAGCGGGTCCTCGATACCGAGCACGCCGACGACCGCACCGTCGACCGCCAGGTACAGTGGCGACAGACCCTGCATCTGGAGCTCGATTTGCTCCTTAATGTCAGACTCGAGCTGCGCGCCCTCATCCTCGAATACAAAGTGCGCCGAACCGATGATGGCGCGACGCCCTTCGATGGACGAAGCGATGCCGTGCGCCACGATGTACTCGACGGCAGCATGGCGTTCACGGTGCTCAAGCCCGCGCTCGCGTGCCGCATTGACCACGGCGCGTGCCACCGGATGCGGGAAATGCTCCTCCAAGCAAGCGGAAAGGCGCAGGACCTCATCCTCGCTCCAGCCATCGGTGGTGAGTACGCAGGCAAGACGCGGCTGCGCCTCGGTGAGCGTTCCGGTCTTATCAAACACAATGGTGTCGGCCTTGGCAAACGACTCAAAGTACTTCGCACCCTTGACCATGACGCCCATCTTGGCAGCATCGCTCATGGCAGTCATGACGGCGACGGAACCCGTGAGCTTGAGTGCGCACGAGTAGTCGACCATCAGCGCCGCTGAGGTCTTGATGAGGCTGCGGGTGGTAAGCGCAACCAGGCCCGCGAGCAGGAAGTTCCACGGGACGATCTTGTTGGCGAGGTCTTCCATGTGCGACTGGCCCTCGGACTTGAGCGAGTCGGCCACCTGCACGAGCGAGACAATCGAGCGGAGCTTGGTCTGAGCCGTGTTGGCGCGCACGCGCACCAAGATGCTGCCGTCTTCCACGACGGTTCCGGCGAACACGTCATCGCCCGCGCTGCGCTCGACGGCAAGCGGCTCGCCGGTCAGGGTCGCCTGGTTGACCATGGCGCTCCCCTGTTCGACCACGCCGTCAATGCAGATGGACATGCCGGTGCGCACGGCGACCAGATCGCCGGGCTGGAGGCCGCAGGCGAGGTGGAGCGCTTTATCTTCGGCTTTGAGGAGAGCTACGGCTATCTG
>CABSZR010000162.1 GCA_902482185.1 uncultured Collinsella sp.
CGCGCATAAAGAAAGCCTCCCATTTCTCATGTCCAAGAAATGGGAGGCAGTTCAAGATCTGCCAGCGGGCTTTGATGTGTTGGAGCTATTTTGCTCTGGCGTTTGCTACACGCGTGTGGCGTCCTTGGGGCTCATGGTCATACTCTGAAAACGGTTCTCCATATATTCGTTATCGAAATGCTTGTCATAGAACTGTGCGACGGGAATATTTCGAACGGTTCCGTTGACGCGCTGATACCAATAGTCGAGCGATTGCAACGTCATGACGCCGTCGATCAACATGACGGCGGTCAGGATGACGGTAGCAGAGTAGCGGCGTTTCCATGGAATCATATTGATGAGCTTAAGCAGGCGCGGCAGCAAGACCTTGATCCAGATGAGGCCACCCAGGCCCCACATGCAGGCAAACGGCGTGCATGTGCGTCCCCCGGTCAATACCGCGATGGGATCGGGCATGCCGAATAGCCTAATGTGTGAATAGCTCCACGACACCACGCCAAATGAGGTCTGCATAAACCAGCCTACAAACACCTCGAAAGCGCCGCCGATCAGGGCACTTACCAGGAAAATGATCAGAGGATTCTTTTTATAGAAGCGGTTGAGCGCCATGGTCATGAGCACCGCGCCAAATCCGTAGATGGGGCTAAAGGGGCCAAATAGCATACCGGCACGGTCCTGATAGACGCCGGGATCGACGACGACCATATGCCAGACTTCCTCGAGAATGAGACCTAACACGCTGCAGACGAAGAATACCCAGAACAGGTTGAAGTAGTTGAGCTTGATGTAGCCCTCGCCGGTTTCGTCGCGGCCGAGCATCCCCTCGGCGGCGGCATCGCGGTCGAGCATCTCTTGCAGACGGCGCTGCAGTTCGCGCTCCTGGCGTAGCGTGGGGTCGACGGTGGCCGACAGCGCAATGAGGATGACAAGCTGGACGGCGGGGCGCAGCAGGAAGGGTCCGATGCCCTGGAGCATCACGTCAACTAAAAGCTCCACGACGGTAAATGCGATGAGGACGTAAGACAGGCGGGCGGCATTGCGCCGCTGGTCCTTGATGAGGTCCAGGCCAAAGACGATCAAGATGATCGCGCTTGCCGCCGAGAGCATAATGCCGGCGACGATAAGGCCAACCGCGACTAGGGTGTTATCACCGAGCTTAGCGGCGACGTTGCCGTTAATGAGTGCGGTGATGACCTGCCACATAAAGACGGCGACTGACGGGAGCGTGCCCACGCCAGATAGGGTGCACAGGACTGCGTAGACCTTGATGATAAGGGGGATCTTCTTGGCCTCCGTGGTGCTGGGGACACTGGGGTCGAGTTGATTTCGATCCATACGCTACCTTTCTCGTCTTGTAGTAGCCTACAAGGATACGCCGACGACCAGCTAAAAGACAGGACGAACGTCCCAATTGCAACAATGTAGCCCCTAGCGCGGGCGAGACACGGCGCACGGGAAGTCTTCGAGGCCGTTGCCCCTGAGAGTGGACTACCCAATAAAATGTTTGGTCGCAAAACGGATAATAAGCTCGGTGGGCTTTTAAAAAGCGCTGCTCATGCGCGGGGGAGCGCGTCGCGCCGTGCGTATAATAAGGCGGGTAACGCCAAAATACGAGGCTCTGAGGGGATGCCATGTCTCAAGAAACCATCCGCGCGGCCGAGCGTGCCGCGGGACAGGTGAACGCCATGTCGACGTATGATCCGGACTCTGACCAGCTGCATGAGGAATGCGGCGTTTTTGGTGTCTGGGCGCCCGATCGCGACGTGGCTCGACTGACGTACTTTGGCCTGCGTGCACTGCAGCATCGCGGCCAAGAATCGGCGGGAATCGCCGTTGGTGACGGCGGTACGGTTATGGTCCGCAAGGATCTGGGCCTGCTCGACCGCGTGTTCTCCAATGCCGACTTGTCGACGCTCTCCGGTCAGCTGGCCGTGGGTCATGTGCGCTACGGCACCGCCGGCGCCAAGAGCTGGGAAGCCTCTCAGCCGCACCTCTCTACCATCAATAGCGTCATTATCGCGCTCGCGCACAACGGCACCCTCGTCAACACCGACGAGCTGCGTCGCCAGCTGATCGAGCTGGGCGTACCGTTCCTCTCCAACTCGGATTCCGAGGTCGCGACCAAACTCATCGGCTACTTTACTCAGCGTACTGGCCATCTGCGCGAGGGCATTCGCAAGACCATGGAGCTCGTGCGCGGCGGCTACGCCATGACGCTCATCAACGAGCAGGCGCTCTACGCATTCCGCGATCCGCACGGCATTCGCCCGCTCGTGCTGGGCAAGCTGGTGGATGAGGGCCTGGACCAGGCCGATGCCGCATCCGTTTCGCAGCTGCCGTCGCAGGACGGCGCCGCGACGGTCGACGCCACCACCCATGTCACGCGCGCCGGCGGCTGGGTCGTTGCCTCCGAGACCTGCGCGCTCGATATCGTGGGCGCCGAGTACGTCCGCGACGTCCGTCCCGGTGAGATTTTGCGCATCAGCGCCGAGGGCCTTGTGTCCGAGCAGGGCGTGCCTGCCGCCGAAGAGCCTGCTAACTGCATTTTTGAGCAGGTCTACTTCGCCCGCCCCGACTCCATCATGAACGGCAAGAGCGTCTACGCCTGCCGTTATGACATGGGTCGTCAGCTGGCACATGAGGAGCCCGTCGAGGCCGACCTGGTCATCGGCGTGCCCGACTCCGGCCTGCCGCCCGCGGAGGGCTATTCGCACGAGAGTGGCATTCCCTTTGGCGAGGGCCTCATTAAGAACCGCTATGTGGGCCGTACGTTTATCGAGCCTACGCAGGAGCTGCGTGCCATGGGCGTGCGTATGAAGCTCAACCCGCTGCGTGACAACATCGAGGGCAAGCGCCTGGTCGTCATCGACGACTCCATCGTGCGCGGCACCACCATGGTGCAGCTCGTCAAGATGCTGCGCAACGCCGGCGCCAAGGAGATTCATATCCGCATCAACTCGCCCGAGGTCATCTGGCCGTGCTTCTACGGTATCGATACCGACGTGCAGTCGCAGCTTATCAGCGCCAACAAGACGGTCGACGAGATTTGCGAGTATATCGGCGCCGATTCGCTGGCCTTCCTTTCGGTCGAGGGCCTGCTTAAGGTCATGCCCAAGGGCGGTTACTGCGATGCGTGCTTTACCGGCCGCTACCCCGTGGCGATTCCCGAGAGCTTTGGCCGCGACAAGTTCATGGAGGGCTTTAAGCCCCGCAACCTGGACAAGCCGCTGCACTTTGATGACGACGCCGTGGTCGAGAAATACGACGATCGCAGCTGGGAAGAGGAACACGGCGAGGCCTAAAACCTGCCATGTAGGGACAGGTTTATTTTGGCAGGTTTTATCTGCTGTTTTGTTGATACTACGGCGCGCGCCGCTGCGGTGTGCGCCGATATGAACGCAACTATGAGCACCGTTTGGCGCCCGGGCGGCGCCACGGTAGTGGGAGAGGAAGGCTCAGATGAGCGACAGCAAGCATGTGACGTATGAGGATGCCGGCGTCGATACCGCCGAGGGCGGCCGCGCCGTTGACGCTATTAAGCAGATGGTTAAGGACACCAACCGTCCCGAGGTCATCGGCGGCATCGGTGGCTTTGGTGGCCTGTTCTCGGCTGCCGCGCTTAAGGATATGGAAGACCCGATTCTGATTAGCGGTACCGACGGCGTGGGCACCAAGCTCGTGCTCGCCCAGATCATGGACCGTCACGAGACGGTGGGCCAGGACCTGGTTGCTATGTGCGTCAACGACATTCTGGCTTCGGGTGCCGAGCCGCTGTTCTTCCTGGACTACGTTGCCATCGGCCACATCGAGGCCGAGCACATGGCAAAGATCATCAAGGGTGTGGCCGACGGCTGCAAGCTCGCGGGCTGCGCGCTCGTGGGCGGCGAGATGGCCGAGCACCCGGGCGTTATGGCTCCTGCCGACTACGACCTTGCCGGATTTACCGTGGGCGTCGTCGACCGTCCCAAGATGCTCGACCCCGCGAATGTCCGTCCCGGCGACGTGATCCTGGGCCTGCCTTCCACCGGCGTGCACTCCAACGGCTACTCGCTCGTGCGTAAGGTCATTGGCGTCGACGGTATTAAGCCGGGCACGCCCGAGGCTGCCGCTAAGGCCGAGGAGCTGAGCCGTCCGCTCGAGGAACTCGGCGGCGCATCGCTGGCAGGCGCCCTGTTGGCCCCCACGCGCATCTATGTCAAGCCGATTCTGGAGCTGCTGCGCGGTGGCGCTCCGGTGCACGCGATTGCCCATATCACCGGCGGCGGTATTACCGAGAACCTCAACCG
>CABSZR010000163.1 GCA_902482185.1 uncultured Collinsella sp.
GCTCCGTGGGACATCAATTCCTTGCATTGTGTCAAGCACCATTCGATACCGACCCGTTCGGCTTCAGCATCGTTTTTGCATTTTAAGGCCTCCTTTACTAAATCTTCCGGCAAGTCCACTTTAAATGTCTTAGGAATCATGCTTAATTGGGATAGTTTTTTGAAAGGTTTGATTCCCGGAATGATAGGTATATTGATACCTGCCGCCTTCGCCTGCTCCAAAAATGCCAGGAGACCCTTGCGCGGCGGCACCTTGGAGTACCCATCAATCAAAATCTCGCCCAGCTCGCGATACAGCTCCTCGCCATTCGCGCCAATGCCCCACGTATCGTGGTAGGCCTGGCACTCGTCCTCCAGCGACAGGTGCTCAAATTGGGCAAAGTCATCCACGGTCACGTCAATCCCGTGGCGGTGCAATAACTCGGGCTGGGCATAGGCCCAAACGGGCGTGCTATTAACCAGTGTGCCGTCGCAATCGAAAATAAAAGCAACCTTGGGAGCGGCGGTATGGGACATAAACGAACCTTTCGATGTCAAATGGTAAACAACCTGCTAAAAACGTTTTACCAAACGTCAGGCTAACAATTTTGAAACCCTAATTGGTAAAACTGTCAAGAGTTTTACCACGGCAATTCTGCCAGTGGTATAAACATGTCGCTTACCGATTAAACGCCCCCGCAAATCTGCTTTCGTCCATAAAACTAACGCACAGGTGTTATCGTAGTTTCTGCCGAAAGTTCCACCGAGCACGCGAGGTGGAACGAATCACAGAAACTTCGCCGTCCCTTCGATTCGTGCAGCCTTGGACCTTTCGCATCTAGTCACCAAGGCAACACGCTGCCGCGTCATGATGGGATCAAACGTGAGCGATACAAAGCTAAAGCCAGCAACCAAAAAGCCTGCTACCCGCAAAGCCGCCCCGCACGCACCGGAGCTCTCCAAGGACGATGTCTATCTGTTTGGCATTGGTATGTGGGAGCGCAGCTGGGAAAAGATGGGCGCGCATCCCGACACGCAGCAGCGCACGCGCGGCTGGCGCTTTTGCGTTTGGGCGCCCGACGTAAAGAGCGTCCACGTCATTGGCGAATTTAACGACTGGGATGAGCAAGCCAACCCGCTGGTGCCCATGCATACGAGCGCTATTTGGGAAGGCTTTATTCCTGGCGCCGAGCAGGGTCAGCTCTATAAGTACCTTATCGAGACCAACGAGGGCGAAAAGCTCTACAAGGCCGATCCGTATGCCTTTAAGGCCGAGTGCCCTCCGGGTACCGCCAGTGTGCTGTGGACCCTCGATGGCTACAAGTGGAACGACGCCGCGTGGCTCAAGCGCCGCGCCAGCCATAACCACATGTCGCAGCCCCTTAACATCTACGAGGTACATATTGGCTCGTGGAAGCGCCACGGCGACGCGCCGCAGGGCGAGCCCGACGAGTACGGCAACTACCCCGGCCCCATGGATCCCTTCCCCGCGCAGCGCGGTGAGTTCTACACCTACGACGATCTGTCGGTTGAGCTCGTGGACTACGTGCGCGACATGGGCTATACGCATATCGAGGTCATGCCGCTTATGGAACATCCCTTCGATGGCTCCTGGGGCTACCAGACGACTGGCTACTACGCCGCCACGTCGCGCTACGGCAACCCGCAGCAGCTCATGCACTTTATCGATGCGTGCCACGAGGCGGGCATCGGCGTGATCATGGACTGGGTGCCCGGCGGTTTTTGCGCCGACTCCCACGGCCTTGCCACCTTTAACGGCCACATGCTGTTTGAGCACGAGATTCACCCCAACTGGGGCACGCATAAGTTCGACTTCGCCCGCGGCGAGGTCCGCTCCTTCCTTGTCTCCAACGTGCTGTACTGGCTCGAGAACTTCCACGTGGACGGCATTCGCATGGACGGCGTGTCCAGCATGCTGTACCTCAACTTTGGCATCGACGATCCCGGCCAAAAGAAGTTCAACAAGTACGGTACCGAGGAGGACCTGGACGCCAGCGCGTTTATCCGCCAGGTCAACTGCGCCGTTGAGGCGCACTACCCCGACGTGATGATGATGGCCGAGGAGTCCACCGCGTGGCCGCTCGTGACCTATCCGCCGCAGGACGGCGGCCTGGGCTTCCACTACAAGTGGGACATGGGCTGGATGAACGACACCCTGCACTACATGCAGACCGATTTTCCGTGGCGCCCCGGCAACCACGGGCTACTCACGTTCTCCATCATGTACGCCTTTACCGAGAACTTCATTTGCCCGCTGAGCCACGACGAGGTCGTGCACGGCAAGTGCTCGCTCATCGGCCGCATGCCGGGCGACTGGTGGCGCCAGTTTGCCGGCCTGCGCACGCTGGCCTTCTACCAGATGACGCACCCCGGTGCCAAGCTCAACTTTATGGGCAACGAGATCGGCCAGTTTATCGAGTGGCGCTACTACGAGTCCATCCAGTGGTTCCTGACCGAGGAGTACGAGACCCACCGTCATCATCAGGCGTTTATCAAGGCGCTCAACCACCTGTACACCGCCGAGCCCGCTCTGTACGAGCGCGGCTACACCGACGACGGCTTTACCTGGATCGATGCGGACAACTCCAAGCAGTCCATCGTGAGCTTTGTGCGTCAGGGCGAGGACGTCGATGACGACCTGGTGATTTTGATCAACTTTGATCCGGCGAGCTACGAGAGCTTCCGCGTGGGCGTGCCGCGCGAGGGTGACTGGGAGGTCATCTTTGACTCTGACCGTCCCGAGTTTGGCGGCAGCGGCTATGCCGGTGAGGAGCCCTACACCTGTTCGAGCGAGCCCTATCCCTGGAACGGGCAGATGGACTCCATCGAGATTAAGGTGCCCGGCCTGGCAGGCGTTGTGCTTAAGCGCCGCGGTCCCAGCAGCTATAAGCCGCCCGTGGTTAAAGAGCCCAAGAAGGCGACGCGCAAGCGTGCGTCCTCGGTGAAGCCCAAGACCGCGGCTGCTAAGAAGGCTCCGGCTAAGGCGAAGGCTGCCAAGCCCGCTGCCAAGGCTTCGGCCAAGTCCACCACGGCCAAGAAGGCAGCCACGAAGAAGGCTGCTCCCAAGGCTAAGGCAGCTGCTGTTAAGTCGTCTGCCAAGAAAGCGTAACAAAGGCGTTACCACTGTAATTACCCGCCCCATGGGGGCGTAGGATACAAGTCATAACCGTTCCGGGAGAAACATCCCCGGGGGAAAGGAACGTATGAATAAGATCTTCGACAACAAGCAGGAGTTTACCGAGCTCTATCGCGATGCCGTCATGAGCATCAGCGGCAAGAGCGTCGAGGCCGCCAGCGACCTCGACCGCTTTAACGCCCTGGCCAAGCTCGTGGCCGAGAAGGCACGCACCGTTGCCACCAAGAGCGACGCCCGCGTCACCGCCGAGGGCAAGAAGCGCGTGTACTACTTCTCGATCGAGTTTTTGATCGGCCGCCTGCTCGACAACTACCTGCTCAACTTTGGCGTGCGCGACATGGTCGCCGAGGCGCTCGACGACATGGGCTTCGACCTGTCCGTCATCGAGAACCAGGAGCCCGATCCGGCTCTAGGCAACGGTGGCCTGGGCCGTCTGGCCGCATGCTTCCTGGATTCCATGGCAGCCGAGGGCATCGCCGGCTACGGCAACGGTATGCGCTACCGTTACGGCCTGTTTAAGCAGGAGATCGTCAACGGCAGCCAGGTCGAGGCCACCGACGAGTGGCTCACCCACGGCTATCCCTGGGAGGTCCGCCGTCAGGACAAAGCCGTGACCATTAAGTTTGGTGGTCACGTTGAGGGCTTTGAGGAGAACGGCCGCACGTTCTACCGCACGGTGGACACGCAGGACATCCTGGCCGTCCCGTATGACATCCCCGTTGTGGGCTATGCCGGCGAGACCGTAAACAAGCTGCGCGTCTGGGCCGCTGAGCCGGTCGAGGAGCACTTCGATCTGGAGGCCTTCAACCGCGGCGACTACGCCCTGGCCGATGCCGAGCGCGCCGAGGCCGAGGCCATCAGCGCCATCCTCTACCCCAACGACGCCGGCGAGCACGGCCGTCTGCTGCGCCTGAAGCAGGAGTACCTGTTTGTCTCGGCCGGCATCTACAGCCTGCTCGACACCTTTGAGAAGGAGCACGGCGCGAACTGGGAGCTGCTGCCGCAGTTTGTGGCCATCCACACCAACGATACTCACCCCGCCATGTGCGGCCCCGAGCTCATGCGCATCCTCATCGACGAGAAGAAGCT
>CABSZR010000164.1 GCA_902482185.1 uncultured Collinsella sp.
CCGGCACGGTGCAGCCAAAACCGACGAGCATGGGCACAAAGCTGCGGCCCGACAGGCCAAAGCGACGCAGCACTTTATCCATGACAAAAGCCACGCGCGCCATGTAGCCGGAGTCTTCCAGAATGGAGAGGAACAAGAAGAGCACGACGATAATCGGCAGGAAGGTCAGCACGCTGCCCACGCCCGTAAGCACGCCGTCGACAGCCAGCGAGCGCACTACGTCGTTGGTGCCGAACGCCTTGAGACCCGCATCGGCCGAGGCGATGATGGCAGCGATGCCGTCCTCCATAAGTCCCTGCAACGCCGCGCCGATCACGCCAAACGTCAGCCAAAAGACGAGACCCATGATCACCAGGAACGCCGGGATGGCCGTGTAACGACCCGTCAGGATGCGGTCAATCTTGACGGAGCGTACGTGCTCGCGGCTCTCGTGCGGCTTGACGACGCAACGCCCGCACACGTCGCCGATAAAGCCGAAGCGCATGTCAGCCAGCGCAGATAGACGGTCGGTGCCGGCCTCGCCCTCCATTTGGCTAATGATGTGCTCGATGGCGTCGAGCTCGTTGCGGTCCAGGTGAAGCGCCTCGGTCACCAGCTCGTCGCCCTCAACCAGCTTGGTCGCCGCAAAACGCACGGGAATGTGCGCCGTCGCGGCATGGTCCTCGATAAGGTTGGCGATGCCGTGAATGCAGCGATGCAGCGCGCCGCCGTCCGGACCATCGGGCGCGCAGAAGTCCAGGCGACCGGGGCGCTCGCGGAACCGCGCCACGTGCAAGGCATGATCCACCAGCTCACCGATACCCTCGTTGCGGGCAGCGCTAATGGGGACAACGGGCACGCCCAACAGGCTCTCGAGCAAGTTGACGTCTACGGCGCCGCCGTTGGCGGTCACCTCGTCCATCATGTTGAGCGCGATGACCATGGGTCGATCGAGCTCCATAAGCTGCAGCGTCAGGTAAAGGTTACGCTCGATGTTGGTGGCGTCGATGATATCGATGATGGCGTCGGGGTGCTCATCCAGGATAAACTGGCGGCTTACGATCTCCTCGCCCGTGTACGGCGACAGAGAATAAATGCCGGGCAGGTCGGTAACGCTTGCCTCGGGGTGGTTGCGGATGGTGCCATCTTTGCGGTCGACCGTCACGCCAGGAAAGTTACCGACATGCTGGTTGGAGCCCGTCAGCTGGTTGAACAGCGTGGTCTTGCCGCAGTTTTGGTTGCCGGCGAGGGCAAAATGCAGCGGTGCGCCCTCGGGCACGGCCGTCTTTGCCGCGCGGGGCGAATACGTCCCCTCGCCAAGTGCCGGATGCTCCGTCGTGCCGATTGCGGCGTTAGCGCGTGGACCCGTATCGGTGTCGTGAATACCCACGAGCTCGATGCGGGCGGCATCGTCCTTGCGCAACGTCAACTCGTAGCCACGCAGGCGAATCTCGAGCGGGTCGCCCATGGGGGCGTACTTCATCATGGTGACTTCGGTGCCCGGTGTTAGGCCCATGTCCAAAATATGCTGTCGGAGTGCCTGATCGTCCGATGCCACCGATGCGACAACGGCGTCCTTTCCAATCTCGAGTGTATCGAGTCTCACGTCCGCGTTCCTCCCCCGGCGCCCACAGGGCGTTGCATTTTGTTTATCTTGGCTAACCGTTTGCCATGGCTAACCAATTTAACCATGCATGATAGCGCGAACATGCAACGATGTTCAATCAACAGATTGCCGCTCTGGCGGGCTTGCAGCGTCAAGTGGTTACGGCGTTTGGTAAAACGCCGTAACTAAAACCCGTGGCGCTCCAGGAAGCGGAAGGCTAGGCGAATCCAAGGACGGACAGCCACCTGCTTGTCCTCGTTGTCGACCGCGGTGTTGGCGTTGCCGAGCGAAAGGCCGTGGCCGCCCTGGTCAAAGACGTGCATCTCGCAAGCGACACCCTCCTCGGCCATGCGCTGCGCAAACGGATAGACCTGCGCAATCGGCGCCGTCTTGTCATCGGACACGCCCCACACAAAGGTCGGCGGCATCTGACGCGAAACATGCGTGGTGGGGCAGATGTCGGCCAGATGCTCGTCAGTTGCCTCGCCACCCGTCACCATCGACAGGTAGTCGTTGAGTAGATCGCGCCCCGTCTTGCCGCCCGTCTTGGGCACGCGCAGGTCAATGCGCGGATCGCGCGTCTGCATGTCGCGCACATAGGCAAAGTCGAGCAATGGATAGCCCAACACCACGGCATCGGGACGAATGTCGTCCGGACGCGCCCCGGCAAGAGCCGCGAAGGGGCCGGTCTTCCACTGTGTTGCCAGCGAGGCGCAGATCATACCGCCCGCAGAAAAGCCCACAACGCACACACGCTTGGGATCGACATGCCACTCGTCGGCATTCGCACGAACCGTGGCGACCATCTTGGCAAGGTCTGCCTGGGGGTGCGGAAAGCTCACGTCGCCCGTAGAACTCGTGACATAGTTGAGCACAAAGGCCTGGTAACCGTGATCCAAAAACGCAAACGCCACGGGATCCTGTTCATGCGGAGCGATATGCGTAAACCCGCCTCCGCCGCAGATGATCACCGCGGGGCGGCGGCCATTGGGCTTGTCGGGGAGCGGCTCGGCGCCCAGATACGTAAACGTCGCCGGATATTCCTCGGTCGGCTCCTCGCCCCACAGCGCATGGTTCTCGACAATCATATGTGCTCCCTTCGCGCAAATTATGCGCCCTTGTTTTTCGCCTTCAAGCGTACCCCACTTGAACCCGTGGCGCAGAAACACACCAGCAATAAGTTTCCCTTTAACTGATATATCACATAATCCCAGCTCAGAGGTATCGCTGAGCAGCGTAGAATAGGGGGCGTTGACCAAGCCGCGAAACACATATGAAACGTTTCCGGCAAACCAAACGCGCGATATGCGCCTATTTAAGTTGGAGGCAACTATGGGTCTGCTCGATTCGCTTAAGTCCACCTTCACCTCGACCGGCGAGGCGTCCGTTCCGCCCGCAGCAAGCTTCGCCACCCGCGAAGGCGTCATCTATGCCCCCGTTAACGGCGTGCTCGTCAACCTGGACGAGGTTCCCGACGAGACGATCGCCTCGGGCATGCTTGGCCAGGGCTATGGCATCGAGCCCATTACCGGCACCATCTATGCGCCCGCCAACGGCCGCATCGGTGCCACCACTGTCACCAACCACTCCATTGGCATGATCACCGAGGACGGTCTTCGCGTGTTTATCCATGTTGGCCTGGGCACCGTGGAAATGAACGGCAAGGGTTTTGCCCGCTTTGTCGAGATGGGCGATGTGGTCAAGGCAGGCCAGCCGCTCATCAGCTTCGACCGCGAGGCCATTAAGGCCGCTGGTCACGAGGACATCGTGACCGTCATCGTCTCCGAACTCGATCGTCTTAAGAGCATCGACCATGTCGGCGAGTCTGGAACGCTTATCGGCGGCAACCCGCTCGTCAAGCTTGGCGACCCGCTGCTGGTTGCCAAGACCAAGTAGCCAGGCCCCGCGCCACACAGCCAAAAGGCACCTCGTCAAGCGCCCGCGACCATTTGGCCGCGGGCGCTTTTCGTTTGAAAAACCATCCCGCCAATGCTTTATCTGTATAGCCCAAATGAGCCGAGCTGCTAGAATATCGAACTGTATGGATAACTATCATTCAACCGTTATGGGAGGATACGTGAACCGCACCAAAATCGCGCAGCTCTATGCCGATGCCGAGTCGCTCGGCGGCCAGACCGTCACCGTCGCCGGCTGGGTCAAGTCCGTCCGCGACATGAAGAACTTTGGCTTTGTTACGCTCAACGACGGCAGCTGCTTCCGCGACCTGCAGGTCGTCATGAACCGCGAGGCACTCGACAACTACGACGAGATCGCCCATCAAAACGTCTCGGCCGCACTCATTTGCACCGGCACCGTCAAGCTGACCCCCGATGCGCCCCAGCCTTTCGAGCTTTCTGCCACCTCCATCGAGGTCGAGGGCGTCAGCGCCCCGGATTACCCGCTGCAGAAGAAGCGCGCAACCGTCGAGTTCCTGCGCACCCAGCAGCACCTGCGCCCGCGCACCAACCTGTTCCGCGCCGTGTTCCGCATCCGCTCTGTCGCGGCTGCCGCCATCCACCGCTTCTTCCAGGAGCAGGGCTTTGTCTACGTCAACACCCCCATCATCACCACGAGTGACTGCGAGGG
>CABSZR010000165.1 GCA_902482185.1 uncultured Collinsella sp.
CTCGCCCTGCTTATGGCACATACCGGCACCGTGCTCACGCGCGAGCGCATCGCGCACGAGGCGCTAGGCTACGAATACGTGGGCGACACCAACAACGTCGACGTGCACATCGCGCACCTGCGCGCCAAGATCGAAGACGCCGGCAGCGCCCGCATCATCCAGACCGTGCGCGGGGTGGGCTATGTCTGCCGTACGTAACGCCGAGGTCAAACGCGTCACCTCCATCGCCCGTGCCATCAACTGGAGCTATATGTGGCGCCGCCTGATGAGCTACGTCTGGCTCGATCTGTTGCTGGTGGTGATTGCGGCGGCGATCCTCGTCTATGGATACAACCAGACGCTGCCCGACAGCGCGTTTACCGCAGGCTGGATTCCCGGCGCCACCGTTCACGGCATGTCGCTGACGCCCGCGCGCGGCTGGGACCTGACAACGCTCACCTACACCGTCGAGCTTGCGCGCACCACCAAGACTTTCCCCCTCGCGCAGGACCTCGTCGCGCTATGGCCTCTCTACCTTGTCGTTGTGGGTTGGCAGGTCATCAGCGTGCTCAACATGCTCGGCGGTGCCCGCCGTGTGCGCCGTACCATGGCACCGCTCAACGACTTGGCACTGCGCGTGGACGAACTCGGCCGCATGCAACTCGCCGGCGGCAAAATGGAGACACTGGAGCAGGCCATCGAGCGCGCAAGCGTCGACTCGCCGAGCGTCACCACCGGCGACGCCGACCTGGCAAGCATCGAGGTCGCACTCAACCGCCTGCTGCGCCAGATGCAAGAGGCCAAGCTGCAGCAGATGCGCTTTGTCAACGATGCAAGCCACGAGCTGCGCACGCCCATCGCGGTGATTCAGGGCTACGTGAACATGCTCGACCGCTGGGGCAAAGACGACCCGGACGTGCTGGCGGAATCCATCGCGTCCCTCAAGGCCGAAAGCGAGCACATGCAGGAGCTCGTGGAACAACTGCTGTTTTTGGCACGCGGAGATGCCGGCCGCACCGTGCTGCGGCGCGTGAATACCAACCTGGCTGCACTGGTCGGCGAGGTGTGCGAGGAATCGCAGATGATTGATGCCGGGCACACATATCGGCTGGCTTTTGACGCTGCGTTTGCCAGCGACCCGCGCTGCGACGCGTCCGTCGATGTCGCGCTCGTGAAGCAGGCTCTGCGCGTGATCGTGCAAAACGCCGCCAAGTATTCGGACGCGGGCACGCCCATCTCGTTTGGCGTAGCGCCGGATGCGGGCGCGGGCACGATCGACATAAGCGTTGAGGACGAGGGCATCGGCATGAACCAGGAATCCGCAGCTCACGCGTTCGAGCGGTTCTACCGCGCCGACAACGCACGCGATGCCGGCGCGCAGGGCTCGGGCCTGGGGCTCGCCATCGCCAAGTGGATCGTCGATAGCCACGGCGGCGTCATCGGCGTGACCTCGGTCGAGGGCGTCGGCAGCCGCTTTACGATTCGCCTGCCGCGCTAGGAAGCCCCTCGGCATAAATAAAGGGATAGGGCCACGCGGCTCTATCCCTTTTCGTTAGCCATAGCAGCTTGTGCGCTACTCGCGGCACAGGTGCACGGCGAAGCCGGCGAACTCGCGCTTAAAGTACACGAGCTTGGTGCCGCCGTCGGGCAGCAGCACGCGCGACTCCTCGTTGACCTCGAGCCCGCGCTCGGCAAACCACTTCTCGGCCGCATCGATGTCGTTGACGGCAAAGCCAATGTGGCCCTTGGCGCCACGACCGTTCTGCTTCATGATCTCGACCAGCGAATCGTTAAAGTACGAAACCGGGGTCTCGATAACGGGCAGGCCCATCATCGTCGAGAACAGCTCCGCGATCTCCAGGGCATCGGCCGGGTCGGTGGCGTTGATGCCCACGTGAGCGACGCGCATGCCAAAGAGCTCTACCGGGTTGGCGTTCTGCTCACTCATACAGTCAGCGCCTACTGAGCCATGACGTCGAGGACGGCCTTCTCGGCGGCGACGCGGTTCATGCCGGTCATGAAGGGCACGCCGCTCACGTACGGGCAGGTGAGGCCCTCGGGGGCAACGGTGGTGGCGATCAGCAGGTCAGCGCCCTCGTCGCAGTAATCCTTGGCCTCGGAGATGGCGCACTGCACGATCTCGTACTTGTCGGCGTAACCGTTGGCGTCGAGCAGGGTAGCGACCTTCTGGGCAACGAGCGTGGAAGTAGCAGCGCCAGCACCGCAAGCCAAAACGATCTTCTTCATAGGTAATGTCTCCCTTCGTGGTTTACTTTAGGTAAGTGTACCGCAGCGAGCGATGGCACTCAGCCTCGATGAGCTTTTATGCCAGTTTGCTTGCGCGCTGCGTATAATACATCTAGCACGTGTTGTCATACCGCTCGCTTTACGAGCGACTAAGGACCCCAATATGCCCGATTCCCGCACCCTCTGGACCGCCGTCGTCATCATCTGTATCGCCGTGTCGGTGTTCTTTAGCGTCAAAAAACGCACCACGTTTAAGCGCCTGCAGCAGCTTATGGCTGCCAAGCAGTGGGACGAGTTCGATCGCTTGCTCGATGGCAAACTCACCAGCATGCTGTACCCGCGCTATAACCGCGACTACCTGCGCCTGAACTCATATCTGCTGCGCGAGGACCACAAGCGCGCCGACGAGATGTTCGACCTGCTGCTGGGGCTCAACCTGCCCAAAATGCAGCGCGTCGACCTGGTGATCAAGGCTTTTAACTACTACGTTGGCCAGGAGGACCGCAAAAAGTCCAAGGAGCTGCTGCACGAAATCAAGGGCTTTGAGGGCGGTCAGGCCGAGGCGGTCGCGCACGAATGCCAACTGATGTACGACACGATGATCCTCAAGCGCCACAACGATATTCCCGAGCTGGAGCGCATGCTCAAGGAGGCCGGTGACGACAAGGTCAAGAGCTGCCGCCTGGAATACCTGCTGGCCCTGCAGTACCAAAACAAGGGTGACGAAGCCAAGTTCCAGGAGTTCCTGGAGAAGTCGGGCCAACACTCGATGGCCGTCAACGCGTAACGGACGGCTTGTGCTAGACTTCTAGTCTCACGGGGGCGTGGCGGAATTGGCATACGCAGGAGACTTAAAATCTCTCGCCGCAAGGATTGTGGGTTCGAGTCCCACCGCCCCTACCATATGGAGCTTTCGAGCCCGTGTTCCTCAGGGATGCGGGCTCGCTTCTTTTAGATGCCGGTGGGACTCGAACCCGCGAGGGGGCGAGCGTTAAGCGGACGCGCAGCGTCCGAAGCGAGCCGGCGAGGGCGCCGACAGGCGGCCGAAGCCGGTGCGTATTTGCGCAGCAAATGCGCGGACGTCCCACCGCCCCTACCATATGGAGCTTTCGAGCCCGTGTCCCCAAGGGATGCGGGCTCGTTTCTTTTACACGCCGGCGGGGCTCTAAGTTGCGGTGGAATAGTTCCTGTTTTGGCAGTTTACCAGCCCATTTAGGAACTATTCCACCGCGACTTAGGTTGGTGTTCCCACATTTTCCGATGGAAAAACGTGGTTGTCTCCCACATTTTCCGATGGAAAAACGTGGTTGTCTCCCACATTTTCCGATGGAAACTCCCAAATGGCCTTATACTAGCCGAGAGGGTTGGGAGGCAATATGCAGCGACAGCTTATGAGTGAACTTATCGCTTGGAAATCAAGGGCGAATCGCAAACCTCTCTTGCTTAAGGGAGCCCGCCAGACAGGAAAGACTTGGCTTCTTAACGAATTCGCAAGCCAGCAGTATCGAAACGTCATTCGTTTTGACTTTATGCTCGAGCCGAGCACACGCTCGCTGTTCGATGGGAACCTCGACCCCAAGCGCATCATCTCCCAGATAGAACTCCTACGTGGCCAAACCGTAACGCCGGAAGACACGCTCATCATCTTCGACGAGATCCAAGAGGCGCCACGCGGGATCACCTCGCTCAAGTACTTCAACGAGCTTGCACCCGAATGCCACATCGTAGCAGCCGGTTCCTATATGGGCCTCGCGCTCCGACGCGAAAACGAGTCATTTCCCGTCGGCAAAATCGACCAGCTCACCATGCGTCCCATGGGGTTTGCTGAGTTCGTTCGTGCCGTCGACGGCAACCCGCTCGCCGACGCCATCCTTGCCGCAGACATGAACCTTCTAGCAAACGTTACCGAAAAGCTCGAGCACTTGCTCAAGGAATACCT
>CABSZR010000166.1 GCA_902482185.1 uncultured Collinsella sp.
TCGCGCCGATCACCCGGACGTCGATTACGAGCTGCTGATGGGTGATTACTCCGAGATTGAGCAATGGGTGGCGGAAGGCCGCTGCGACCTGGGTTTTATCCCGCGTGAGCCACGCGGTGCTGGCATGGCGTCGCGGCCGTTGGCGCAAGACGAGCTGATGGCCGTGGTGCCGGCAGATTCTTTGCTTGCCACGGCGGAGGTCGTCTCTCTTGCCGATTTAGCCAACGAGCAGTTTATTCTGCTAGAACGCGGCACCGATGATGAGATTACGCCGCTGTTCCGTCGGGCGGGACTGACGGTGTGCTCCAAGCTGTCGACCTGGGATGACTATGCGATTATGGCCATGGTCGAGGACGGCCTGGGCGTGAGCATTCTTCCCGCGCTCATCTTGCGCCGCTGTCAGTTCGATGTTGCCGTGCGTTCGCTCGAGGGACATCCCCATCGGCAGATCAACGCCATATACCGCACAGCTGACGTTTCGCTTGCGGCGGCTCATTTCCTTGAATACCTCTAAACGCGTACACGCCATTGTCCGCTTTGGGCAAATCTCGGAGTCCGGTACATTTTCTTATGAAATTGAACTTTCGAATGAGGTACGGCGCTATACTGCTTGCTAAATTGAACCTTGGTTCAATTCGTGTTCTATAAATTGAACTTTGCCAGCAAGGAGGTTCTAGTGGCCCAAGAGACGTTTAGCGATCGCCTGCGACAGACTATGTCCGATCGCGACGTTCGCCAGTCGGACGTAATCCGCGCATCGGAGATGCTCGGCAAAAAACTCGGCAAGAGTCAGATGAGCCAATATGTGAGCGGCAAGACGATCCCGCGGCGCGATGTGGCTGAGCTGCTCGCCCGTATTTTGGAGGTCGATGTTACCTGGCTGCTTGCCGGCGACGCCGATCAAGGCGAGGCATCATCACCCCGCAACGATTCCAAGCCCGAACCCCATCCCTCAGCTCAAATTCCAAGGAGCACCACCATGCGTACTTTTTCTAAATCCACCAAGCTCGATAACGTCCTGTATGACGTGCGCGGTCCCGTCGTCGACGAGGCCGCCCGTATGGAGGACGAGGGCGAGCGCATCCTCAAGCTCAATATCGGCAACCCGGCGCCCTTCGGTTTCCGCACGCCCGATGAGGTCATCAAGGACATGCGCCAGCAGCTGCCCGACTGCGAAGGCTATTCCAACTCGCGTGGCCTGTTCTCCGCGCGCAAGGCGATCATGCAGTATTCGCAGATCAAAGGCCTGCCCAACGTTCAGATGGAGCATATCTACACGGGCAACGGCGTGTCCGAGCTCATTCAGCTTTCGATGAACGCGCTGCTCGACAACGGCGACGAGATTCTGATCCCCAGCCCCGACTATCCGCTCTGGACGGCGTGCGCAACCCTTGCCGGCGGTCATCCCGTACATTATCTGTGCGATGAGCAGGCGGATTGGTATCCCGACTTGGAGGATATGGAGTCCAAGATTACGAGCGCGACCAAAGCCCTCGTCATCATCAACCCCAACAACCCTACGGGTTCCGTCTATCCGCGCGAGGTGCTCGAGGGCATCGTCGAGGTTG
The DNA here is from genome assembly GCA_902482185.1 of uncultured Collinsella sp. GTDB lineage: Bacteria > Actinomycetota > Coriobacteriia > Coriobacteriales > Coriobacteriaceae > Collinsella. The sequence continues at coordinate 1,569 of CABSZR010000166.1, forward strand.
CACGCAGGCATCAGCTGATGATCTTTGCCGATGAGATCTACGACCGCCTGTGCATGGACGGCTACGAGCACGTCTCGATTGCCTCGCTCGCCCCCGACCTGCCCTGCGTCACCTTTAGCGGCCTTTCCAAGTCGCACATGATCGCGGGCTATCGTATTGGCTGGATGGTGCTTTCGGGCAACCAGCGCTGCATGAGCGACTTCATCATGGGCGTCAACATGCTCTCTAACATGCGCCTGTGCTCCAACGTGCCGGCCCAGTCGATCGTCCAGACGGCACTCGGTGGCCATCAGTCCGTCAACGACTACATCCGTCCCGGCGGCCGTGTCTACGAGCAGCGCAACTTTGTGTATGAGGCGCTCAACAAGATCGACGGCATCTCGGTGGTCAAGCCGCGTGCGGCGTTCTATATCTTCCCCAAGATGGATGTTAAAAAGTTCAACATCACCGACGACGAGCAGTTTGCCCTCGACCTGCTGCACGAGAAGAAGATCCTAATCACGCGCGGCGGCGGCTTCAACTGGGCTGAGCCCGACCACTTCCGCATCGTGTACCTGCCGCGCATGGAAGTACTCAAAGAGTCCCTTGAAGACCTCGCCGACTTCTTTGACCATTACCGTCAATCATAACGACAGAGATAGATAGTCTGTCATTTAACAGGCGGCCCGTAACAGATTCGGGTCGCCCGTTTTCTGTTAAAGCTCGCGTTGTCGGCGTCTCGATCGTTTGGGCGAGTGGGAATCGCGTGTGAACGGAAAACTATATTCCAAAATGGAATACAGTGTGCTTCAACTGGAATTGATGTCCGTGTGTCCGCTTTTTTAGAATGTTCTCGACAAGATGAAAGGCGGTCCCCACCAATGATTATCGATGCAAATTCCTACTGGTTTGACGAGCGCATCTTCCATGACGAGACACTCTGTGAACAGTTTTTGGCCGAGGTGCCCCGCGCTTACGACACCGAGGGCTACCTGACCGTAAGCCCCACGGGCAAGCGACAGATTGTGATCGAAAAGCCCGCTGGCTTCCCAGGCCTCAACTATATCGAGGGAGACTACACCCTTGAGAAGCGTCTGGCAGACATGGACGAGGCGGGGGTCGATAAAGCGATTCTCAAGCTCCCCGGCTGCCATGAGTGGATGTCGCTCGAGATGTGCCGGCGTTTCAACGACGGTATGGCTGCTGACGCGAAGGCGTCAAGTGGCCGTCTGATTCCGCTTGTCGCCGTGCCGCCCTTTGGCACCAAAGCGAATTTGGAGGAGCTCGACCGCAGGCTCGACGATGGTTTTGCGGGTGTGCAGCTCTGCGCTCACTACGGCAAGCGCTATCTCGACGACCAGGTCTTCTCGAGCTTTTTCGAGCACCTGAACGAACGCCATGTCACCGTTTACGTGCACCATGTTCCCGTGCCGGTCGAGAACGAATCGCTTCTCGCGTACGACAACCTTCGCCGCTCTTATGGCCGCTGCGTCGACCAAACTACGGCGATCGGCCGAGAGATCTTTGGCGATTTCTTCGAACGCTACCCCAATATCAAGATGGTCCACTCCATGCTCGGCGGCGCATACTTTGCGTTTAAGGAGATGCTGCTGCCTCATGGTCCCAAGCGCCCTGATGCTTCTGGCCGTTTTCAGGTCGATACCGAGATCGTTTCCAGGCGCCTCGAGAACAACATCTATTTCGACATGTCCCATGCTCAGCCTTGGGGCAAGACACTCCTTGCCTGCGCGGTTGACGTGCTGGGTGCAGACCATATTGTTTTTGGCACGAGCTATCCCGTTAAACGCGAGTGGCTCACCGAGGGTGTCGCCTGCGTTCGCGCTGCAAATCTGAGCGATACAGACAGCGACCTTGTGCTTGGCGGTACGGCGCAGCAACTGTACGGTGTCGAGTGAGCGGCAATCAGAGGGGAGTATCTGCCATGGACGAAGGAGAGATGAGGGCTGGGGCCGCTCGTGTGGCCATCGATCTTGGGGACGTGTTGCCGTTCGACGGTTTCGACGAACTCCGTCATGAGGTCTTCGCCCGTGCCCTTATCATCGAGGGGACGGGGCGACGCGCCTGCGTCCTTTCGCTTGAGGTCACCTCGATCGCTCCGGCTCTACTCGCCGATCTGCGTGAGGTTGTTGAGGATGCCGCCAATTGCAGCGGTGCTTATTCTTGGGTGGTTCCTACCCACACGTTTTCCATGCCTCACGTCCGCACTCCCGGGCATCTTGCCGACGATGCTACCCGCAATCGCAACGAGCGCTATCGCGCAGCGCTCGTCGCTGCCGCCCGCACGGCTGTCGAGCGCGCTGTTGCGGGCATTCGCTCTGCCACGCTCGCCGCTGTGGAGGGCGAATGCCCCGTGAACGTTAATCGCGACATTGAGACGCCTGCCGGCTGGTGGTTGGGCTCGAATCCCAGGGGGTTTGCCGACCACACGATGCCCGTACTCGCCATAAGGGATGCCGGGGGCGAGTATGTTGCCGTGCTCGCGACGGCGGACGTTCAGTCCTCCGTGCTCGACGGGTCGCGCGACTCCGAGGGGAGGCGCATGGCGAGCGGAGACCTCTTTGGTTTTGCCGCCATGTCACTCGAGCG
>CABSZR010000167.1 GCA_902482185.1 uncultured Collinsella sp.
CCGTGGTATCGGCGGATAGCGCCTGGACCGATGCGTCCCACACGGTTTTCGCCGCCAACGCTCATGGCGAGGCGCGCCCGGCGGCGCATGCGCTCATACGCCAAACCCGACGCGACATCGTACATTCGAGCCATCATGGCTGTGCCGTCGTTTCCAAGGAGCAGGGAATAGTTTTTCGCGTGCGCATCCGGTGCGCCGATAATGGCGTTGAAGAACAGTATCTGCGTAAACAGATACAGGTTAAGTTGATGGTGGCTCGTATTTACGAGGAGCTCTTGAATGTCGCGTGTGGTCGGGCCGCCGTCTGCCGTGTACTTTTGGGCGGGCATCACCCCAAGTGCCTGACAGAGGTCTTCTTGATGTAGACGCCTGATTGTCCCGTCTTTGACTTTCATGCGGTCATAGCGCTCAACAATGAGGGCGGGTTCGTCCTCAAACATACGATATTCGACGTTTGCCGTTGCGATACCGGCGCGCTGGGCGCTTTTCATGCAGACAAACTCATTGAGAGCCTCGAGTTTAAATCCGATAACGCCATTTTTGAAAATATGCGTCGTGGGCGAGGAGCCCATGCATTCGCACCAGCGGCCGTTTATGAACGCGAGCGCGAACTTGCCCTGGTTGCCTCCAAGTGACCAACTTTCATCTAGACCCATCCACGATGCATCGCGGTCATCTCTGATCGACTTGAGACGAAGAGCAATTTCGTGGTTGTCTATAGGGCGGTATTCGCCAGCGCGATGCAGGACGGCGTCGGTATCTTCTTCGGCACAAAACTGCACGCCGCCCGGACAGTCGAGTCCGATATGGCTGAGCAACGCAACGGGATTGTTGGGCCTAACGTCGAATTCGGCGGCAATCGCTTTTCGTTGGTCCTCGCTGTCGGGTAGAAGGCCAAACAGGTACGGATTCATGACCTGTTGTCCGTATGTGCGATTCGATACGGGTATGTTGGTCGATAGGGCTGGCCCGTCATAGTCATGATCGTAGGTAAAGCTGATAAGACCGTTCTCATCTTGCGTGAGCGTTCCAGCAGGCACGCCGCAAATAATGGTCCGAAGTGATGTTCTGGCCATTGGCTATTTCCCTTCGGGCATGGCTTGGCTAGATGCGTTTGTGGCAATCGAGACTCCGAGATTGGACATGGCGAAATCGGCGAAGACCTCGTCGTAGAGTGCGGATGTAAAGGGGGCATCTGCAAGAGCCGGAATGGTTGTGCTGCGACGGTTGCGATGATGAAGACGTTGGGCGTGATGGCGTCTGGAGGTGCTGCAAGGTTGATCAGCATGCGGGGCGTCGACTGGTTGCTCATTTTTCGTTTCGCCTATATCCCCTTGAGCGGCGAGCGCCAGTCCGAGAGCATTAAAGATCGCCAATAGCTTGTCGAGTCGAATGCCGGTGGCATCTCCCAGCTCGAGCGATGCGAGCAGGCGCTCCGAAACACTGGCTTTTTTAGCGAGGGTCGCACGGGTGATTCCCTGTGACTCGCGTGCCTGGCGCACGTAGATGCCAGCTTGGCGTGGTGTGGTGATGGGAAGGGTATCCACGGCTATCTCCTAACGTGCAGGCTTTTGCATCCTAGTATGACATGCAAAAGTCTGCATGAAAAGGCCTCATGCAAAACTCTGCATGAGGCCTTATACGGACGTTTAGTTATGAAGGGTGTTTTACAGCACCAAAATCCCCAGGTGCTCCAGCAAGATCTTAAGCCCGATAAGGATAAGCACAACGCCGCCCACGATGGTGGCGGGTTTTTCGTAGCGCGCGCCAAAGGTGTGGCCGATCGCTACGCCGGCGACGGAGAAGATAAACGTTGTGACGCCGATAAGCGATACAGCGGGCACGATGTCAACCGAGAGCGCGGCAAACGAGATGCCCACGGCCAGGGCGTCGATTGAGGTGGCGATGGCGAGGATCAGGTACTCGCCCAGTTCAATCTTCTCGGCATCCTTGCCGTCGTCTTCATCCTCGTCTTCGGTAAAGGCTTCCCACAGCATTTTGCTGCCGATGAAGGCCAAAAGGATAAAGGCGATCCAGTGGTCGATGGGGCCGATGATGCTCATGAATTGACTGCCAAGCGCCCATCCGATCACGGGCATGCCTGCCTGGAAGCCGCCAAAGAACAGGCCGAGCACTACGGCGACCTTAAGGTTGATCTTCTTCATGCCAAGGCCCTTGCAGATGGATACGGCAAAGGCGTCCATCGAAAGGCCAACGGCGAGCAACACGAGCTCTGCGAGTCCCATAGTCTGGCTCCCTCTCTGCGGGCGGGCCCGCGTGTACCTCTTGGGGGAGTAACAAAAAAGACTCGTGGCGTACGCGTTGCGCGCACAGCCACGAGTCTCGTTCATTAAGGCAAGCCAGGCCGCATCGGCCAGTGTGTTGACTTGCCGCGCCACCGGAGGCGAACCCGATCACGCGACTACTCCCTCATTTATGCGAATCCCGATGCTACCACATAAGCAGCTCATTTGGATTGGGGCTCTCAGCTGTGTTCGCTCATTCTGTAAGCATCGGATTTTGCGGGCGTCACAGGGGCAAACCGTGAGAAACTTATTGACGTTTATGGAGCGTATACGATGGGAGCGATGCCTTGGATAAGAACGAGCTGCAAAAGCGTATGGAACAGGCCATCCGCCTGACTGCCCCCGGTCAGCCGATCCGCACCGCCCTCGACATGATCATTGCCGGTCACCTGGGCGCCCTTATCTGCGTCGGCGACACCGAAAACGTGCTCGCCGCCGGTAACGACGGCTTCCCGCTCAACATTTCGTTTACCTCGAACCGCCTGTTCGAGCTCTCCAAGATGGACGGTGCCATCGTTATCGATGGCGACCTCACCCAGATCCTGCGCGCCAACTTCCACCTCAATCCCGATCCCTCGCTCGCCACGAGTGAGACGGGCATGCGTCACCGTACTGCCGCTCGCATGTCGGTGCTCACCGACGCCATCGTGATCTCGGTTTCGGCTCGTCGTGCCGTCGTCAACGTGTACGTCCACGGCAAGAGCTACGAGATCCAGCCCGTCACCACCATCATGAGCTCGGTCAACCAGCTCGTCGCCACGCTCCAGACTACCCGTCAGTCGCTCGATCGCTCCCTGCTGCGCCTGACGGCCCTCGAGCTCGACGACTACGTTACGCTCGCCGACATTACCGGTATTTTCTCGAGCTTCGAGATCATGCAGCAGGCAAAGACCGAGCTTAAGGATTGCATCGTCAAGCTGGGTAACCAGGGCAAGCTCGTGCAGATGCAGCTCGAGCAGCTCGCGGGCTCCAGCATGGATACCGAATACGACTTGATGATCCGCGACTACGCAAGCGATTCCTCTGAGGCCAACGCCGAGAAGATTCGCGCTGAGCTTGCCCGTATGACGCCTAAGGACCTGTCCGACCCGCAGCACGTGGCGGCAGTTCTGGGCTATGACGACTTGGACGAGGACTCCGTCATGACGCCGCTGGGCCTGCGCACGCTTTCGCGCGTGTCCGTCGTGCGCGACGGCGTGGCCGAGAAGATCGTCGACGAGTACGGCTCGCTGCAGGAGCTCATGGACGACATCAGCGAGGATCCGGAGCGCCTGGGCGACTTTGGCGTCAACAACCCTGCCATTCTTGCGGACTCGCTGTACCGCATGAAGGGCACCAAACAGGGGAACGCATAATGGCGCCCGTATGCGCCGTGGTCGTTGCCGGTGGCAGCGGCCAGCGCTTTGGAAATCCCGGCGGCAAGCAGCTCGTTAACGTGGCGGGCCGTCCGCTCATGAGCTGGTCCATCCGCGCGTTCGATCGTAGCGACAAGGTCGGCCATATCGTCGTGGTTTGCCCTGCCGAGCGCCGTGCCGAGATGCGCCGCCTGGCTATCGACCCGTTTGACTATGACACGCCCATCAGCTTTGCCGATGCCGGCGATACCCGTCAGGATTCCACCCGAGCCGGCGTGCATGCGGTACCGGCAGGCTTTGAATACGTCGCCATTCACGACGGCGCTCGTCCGCTCATTACGACCGAGGCCATCGACCACGCTATCGACGTGCTCGTGAGCGACCGCTCGCTCGACGGTGTCGTGTGCGGCCAGCCCGCGATCGACACGCTCAAGATCGTCGATGGCGACAATATCGTCGAGACGCCGCCGCGTGAGCTCTACTGGGCAG
>CABSZR010000168.1 GCA_902482185.1 uncultured Collinsella sp.
CACGGGCGCGGCGCACGATATCGCATCCCGGCTCAACAGCCATCGGTTCTGTGACCAGCATACGTCCCCCGCCCAACGGCAAACGACCGGGTACGGTAACCCAGTCCGCGACCAGGCCCTCGCGAGCCGCCGGCGCCTTAAACGCCAGCATGCCAAACTCAATGCGTGCGTCAATCCCCGCCGGAAGCGTGACCGAGCCGGTGCCCTCGGCAACGCAGGAAAGGACTCGCTCCACATGTCGCATCTCGGGACGAGCGTCCGGATCGATGCGCTTAATCGCCAGTCGCACGATGCGCCGCGCGATTACCACCTCGGCCGCAGCCAGGCGCCTGGCATCGAGCACCAGTGCGCCCGCTGCCTCTTTGCGCAAACAGCTTCGAAACGCCTGTGCCGAAAGCTGAGACAAAAACGCGTCCTCATCGCCTAAGATCTCGCAGGCGGCGCCAATCGTCTTGCAGACGCTCGCGTTGCGCTGCGCCACCACTGGCATTACTCGATGGCGCACGTAGTTTCGCAGATACGAGATATCCTCATTGCTCTCGTCTTCACGCCACGGCTGACCATGTACCTGTAGATAGCCCACGAGCTCGCCATGGGTTAGGTCAAGCAAGGGACGTACCACGATATTCCTCCGGCGAGGAATGCTCGATAGGCCAGCGGGCCCCGAACCCTTAATCGCGTTCATCAAAAACGTTTCCGCGCGATCCGAAGACGTGTGCGCGGTGCAGATACGAGCCGCCGTTCGCGGTGCCCCCGTCTGGGCGCAGAGCTCGCGAACATACCTCCGCGCCGCGGCATAGCGCACTTCGCGGGCCGCGGCCTCAATATTGCCCGACTCCCCATCAAAATAAGCGTGCTCCACGCACAGCGGTAAACCATATTTCGCGCAGAGCTCACGCACAAAGGCCTCGTCGCCATCGGACGCCTTGCCGCGCAGATGATGGTTTACATGCAGCACATGCAGGCGCTCGCGAGCAATGGGGGCAACACCGCGCCCGTCTTGGATATCCAGCTTTGATGTGCACGCCATAAGAAGCAGTGCCGTCGAGTCCGCGCCGCCTGATACCATGAGCACGACAGGAGCAGCCTGCTGCCTCGTTCGGGTCTCATCGACTGCCCCGGGCACGGCATGGTGTCCGTAATGCTGTGATACCGTAGGCATTTGCTTCCTCCTCTATTCGTCCGCACCCATTGTATCCTTTGGAATCTTATGTCTCGTCTGCACCTTCATATCCTTGGCAGCGGCTCAAAAGGCAACTGCGCGCTCATCGAAGGCCCCCGGGGGCTCATCATGATTGACGACGGTCTTTCTCGCCGCGAGACATTAAAGCGCATGGCAGAACTGGGACTCTCGGCAGACAACGTCTCGGCTCTTCTCATTACTCATGAGCATAGCGATCACATCAAGGGTCTCGATGTCTGGTGCAAGCACTGGCACGGTCCCCTCTTTGCCAGCAGGGGCACACTTTCGAGCAAAGAAAATCTTTCGCATCTGCCTGTCGAGGAATTCGACCCCGGTGACACCCTATCCATTGCCGGCATCCACGTGCAAACCTACTCAACATCACACGATGTCATAAATCCAATCGGCTTTCGATTCGACGCCCTCGATGATTCCATCGGCTTTGCTACCGGCACCGGAGAGCTATCGAGCCAAGCCATGAACACCCTCAAAGATTGTCGAGTCCTCGCGCTCGAAAGCAACCACGATGTGACCATGCTGCGCGAGGGAGAATATCCCCGCTTTCTTCAGGAGCGCATCCTGTCTGCAAGGGGACACCTCTCCAACGGCCAAGCCGCCGAAGCCGCGCGCGAACTTGTTACCGATCGCACCGAACAGCTCATTGCCATGCATATCAGCCAAGACAACAATCGTCCGAGCCTTACCGTCAAAAGCTATGCCAAAGCTCTAGCCGCAACCCTGGATGACGAGCTCGGCAGCTCCGCCACCCTTCTCCAAGGATCGCGAAAACTCTCGATACGCCCCGCAAGCCAGTATCGGCCAGCAACCATTCAATAGACTGTCCTAAACAGCAAAAGGGGCCGGGAATCGCTTCCCAGCCCCTTTTGCTGTCTTTTAATAGCGAAGAACACCAACGAAGTTATTCGATGGAGATCTTCGTAACGTTCTTCTTCTCGACGATCTTGGGAACCGTAACGGTCAGGATGCCGTCAGCGTACTTAGCCGAGAGGCCCTCGCTCGAAGCGTCCTTAAGATACACGCCACGCGTCGCGCTGTACGAGCTGAACTCCTTCTGCAGGAAGTTCTTGCCCTCGTTCTCCTCGTCTTCCTCGACATTCACGCTAATGGACAGACGGCCCTCGTTAAGCTCGACATCGATATCGTCCTTGGCGACGCCGGTCAGATAAGCCTTGACCTCATAGCCATCGCCCTTATCCTCAACGTCAACGGGGAACGCCTTAGAGGCAATCGAGCTGTTCGCTAGGTCGCTCATATCATCAAACAGATCGAACAGCGAGCTTGCAGAGGGACGAACGCCAAAAACCGAACGATAAGGAACCATGCTTGCCATGTTTACCACTCCTTTATAGGACTGCCGAGTCATCTTCCAGGTGACTGGGACTTCTTTTGACGCTCTTATATATGCCCACCCAGTGCTCATATATACATCGACTATAAAGTTTTTTGAGTCCAGTACTATAAGCATATCTAAGTGCGTATGACTCAGGTTTTAGGAAGGTTAAGGTTCTTTGAACCAGAGCTTAAATACCGAGTATGTCCCCAGCTACAAATAACAAGGGGCTTACAATGAGCGCGTACACGTTGTTGGTAACGAGCTAAAGGGCATCATGGACGACCAAAACCAGAACAATATGTTTATGCCGACGCAGGGGGAAGATACTTCCACGCAGCCGCCACGGTCCCATCGCCCCCACATCTCGCAAGAGCCCATTAATGATCCGGAGCCCGAGTATGTGACGAGAAATCGATATCAAACGCTCGAGGATGCCCAAACGGGACGCAAACATATGGGCGTCGCCTCGGGAGACCCTGTATATCTGAAAGACGCACCATTATCTAAAAACAGCGCAGCTAGTGATGAGCCGATGAAAGCATCCGCCGCTCATCAACAAAGAGGTCCTCGACCAAAGCAAACCTTGACGCATTCGGCTCGCTATCTCGAAACGCCAAAACAGGGAAAATCAATCTTCGTTTCATCAAGTAAACGACGCAAACAGCATCGACTGACAATCCTGCTTTTGATTATTGTGGCCATAGCAGTTGCCCTTGTTATTCGTTTTATTTTCTTTAAGTAAAAGCTCAAAACCAAAAAGAATTAAATCGTCTGGCGTAGATGAGTTATTTATGCCCCGCAAACGAATCAGAACCACCCTTAAAAAGGGTGGTTTGCTCTTAGGGTATAACCCACGGGCCCCGGGCTCGCGTCTAAAGGCGCGGGCCCGGACTTCGTCCAGGCCTAGTGCATCTTGACCCGTGGCGCGCCGGTCGAACCGGCAGCATCACCCCCTCTTGAAGGGGTCCTCGTACTCCTTCACGCTCAGCTTGTCCAGCGCGATGTCGTGGGACTCCTGCTCCCTGATGTACTTGGCGATCGTCGCCTCGTTCAGGCCGACGGTGGACACGTAGTAGCCCTCCGCCCAGAACTTCCTGTTGCCGAACTTGTACTTGAGGTTGGCGTGCCTGTCGAATATCATCAGCGAGCTCTTCCCCTTCAGGTAGCCCATGACGCTCGCGACGCTGTACTTCGGCGGGATCGCCAGCAGCACGTGCACGTGGTCGGGCATCAGGTGCCCCTCGATTATCTCGATCCCCTTGTACTCGCACAGCTTCCTGAGGATCTCCCCTATGTCGCTCCTGATTTGGTTGTAGATCACTTTGCGCCTATACTTCGGCGTGAACACGATGTGGTACTTGCACATCCACTTCGTGTGGGAAAGGCTGTAGGCCTTCTGGGCCATGGCGACCACCCTTTCGACTCGAATTCTTGACGGCCTGAACAATCGTCAATATCGGTCGGAGGGGTGGCTTTGTAAAGCCGTTTGTCTCCACCCGCGTAGCGGGTGGTTTAAAGCTGGCCGCTGCGCGGCCAGCGGACTAAAGTCTTGAAATCAGAACCACCCTTAAAAAGGGTGGTTTGCTCTTAGGGTATAACCCACGGGCC